>JBBRUH010000114.1:0-13190 GCA_038248005.1 Cytophagales bacterium
AAGTAATTGATTATGAGATACTTGAAAAAAAATAATAACTCATAATTCATAACTTATAACTCACTAATCACTTATTCTCTCATTTTGTTTTTTGTAATCTTGTTTAAATTTCTTGTAAAAGGTTGCATTTTTCACCTTATCAGTCCTGATTTCTAAAATCTGAGAACAGTCTGTGTCTAATTTATAAAAAGTATCAAGTGTAGGCAACAGTGTTTCAAAATCTTGGACATAATAATACTTTAGTCCAAAATCACTGGCAGTATTCTCTGCATTAAGTTTTTGTTCCGTCTCAAAATACTCTTCTAATTCTGCTTGCTGACTAGGTCCTTCTATCATTCTGAATATATTCCCTCCGTGGTTATTGAGCAAAATAATTCTAAGATTGTTGGGTAGTTTATTATTCCACAGACCATTTCGGTCATAAAAAAAAGCCAAATCACCAATAATAAGCACTACTCTTTTTTCAGGGTGAGCCATAGCAGCTCCTACTGCTGTGCTTAGACAGCCATCTATCCCACTCGTGCCACGATTAGCAAATATCTCTATATCAGTGCTTTGTGAACGAAGGTGCGGAGAAAAACCCCAAAGATTGGCATAGCGAATGGGCATAGAGTTAGAGAGATGCAAAATAGTATAATCGGGGAGATTATGAATGATTTCACCCACTACGAGCATTTCCGAAAAGCCATTTTCATCATCAGAAGGGTAGGTATATAAAAACTTATCAGCATTTATTTCTGCTTTTCGCCATTTTTGGAGATAGTCGCTATCTTCTTCTGTTTCACCTTGTAAGAGATTTTTGAAATCTAAATCGTGGAAGAGAAGCCTAAAAAAATCATTGGCTTCCATAGGGATTTGATGCGTCATGGTCTGAAAAGTATCCGTAATCAAATCTCCACATTCTAAGTGCCAATGAATCTGTGGTGGATGGCTACGTAAATAATTTTTAAGACTTTTAGACAAAAAGGAACTGCCAAAAGTAATCAGTAACTCAGGCTGAATACTTTTTAAAAAATCTTCATTCGGGTTAGTCAAGAAGATTTCATGTCGCTGTATTACCTCAGGCAAAGCAGTTATATTGGCGATTAAATCAGCTACTATAGGGACTCTATAATCTTGGTGAAGGTGATGGAGACTAGAAAGTAAATCAGGATTTAAAAAACCTTGCCCTGCCACTATGAGCTTATTTTCACACATTTCCCATTGTACCAATAAATTTTGCCAAGCATTTTTTTCAATCTGTGTTTGGAGAGGGAGATGATTTATAAATCTTACTTTTTTGGGATATTCAAACTTGACTTCGGGCTTGGGATAAAAAGGCTCACGGAAGGGAATATTAATATGTACTGGGCCAAAAGGAGCTTTTTTGGCAAGAATCATAGCCTCATTAAAGATTCTCTCAGCATGCCACTGTGCATCAGGGTGTGAGGTCTCTACTGGAATCGTAAAAGAAGCTTTTACGTGTGAGCCATATAGATTGGTCTGCCTAATGGCTTGATTATCAGCTTGGTCTATCCACTCAGGAGGGCGATCAGAGGTCATTACCAAAAGAGGGATTTGCTGATAAAAAGCCTCTGCAATAGCAGGAGCGTAGTTGAGGGCTGCTGTACCAGAAGTACAAGCCAAACCTACCAAAGGAAATGGTTGTGATGAATCTTCTTTTAAATTTTTTGCAATCAACTGCTGTGCTATCCCAAGGGCAGTGTAAGCAGCAGAGCGTTCATCGCTAAGCGTGTAAGTCTGAATCTCTGGATGTCTTACAAAAGCCAAGGCAAGTGGGGCAACCCTAGAACCAGGCGACAAGATAAGGTGTTTTAGACCATGTTGACAGCAAATTTGAGTACAAGCAAGCAAAAAATTATAAGGCATAAGATTGTAAAGTAAGGTTTTTTTTGCAAATTTACATTTTGATACCAAAAAACATCATGAATTCAACCTTTTCAGGCGGTCATTCTTTAACCAATGATGAGGTAATTCTATATAAGTTATATTGATTTAACATAATATTAGAGTATTTTTGTTTAATTCTCAAAATTATAATCCAATATAACTCATAAATCGTTAATGTATCAGGAAAATAAAACCTCTGTATTTAAAATTAGTTTTTTTTGCTAATTTATCTTAATTTTGATAAAGGTATGCTAGACGTATATAATTATTACAAGCAAATGCAGGAAGAGTCTGTAATCCTGTATTTCAAAGGAGAAATCACTAATAGTTTGCTTACTTCCATACTCCAGATGGTAGATGATCGCTTGGAGCATAAAAGTGAAGATGTAAAAACTAAGAAAAAAGTATTTAGTGTTCTTCTTGAGTGTTTACAAAATATATATAATTATCAGCAGGTGAGTGAGTTTGGAAGTGAACATCTTCTCTCCGCTGCTTTGATGATTCGCCGAACAGATGATGCATATCATATCATAACAGGTAATTTTGTAGAAAATACAATGGTAGATACTCTCAAAGAGAAAATAGACAGAGTAAACTCTCTGGACGCAGATGAACTGAAAGAGTTTTACAAAGAAATATTGGTAGTCAATGAACCTACACCTAGTGGAGGAGCAGGACTTGGAATCATAGACATGGCACGAAAATCTGGAAACAAGATTTTATATCATTTTGAAGATTCTGAGAATGAGTATTCTTTTTATAGTTTAGAGGTGAAAGTACCAATAAAATAAACTATATCTGTCATATTAAAATTTGTTGATTTAAAAGACTAGTTCAAACTTTATTAATGGAAAATATAAAATTAGAAGGAACAGGACGTACACCCGAAATTAGCTTCAATTCCCAAACAGGAAACTTGGTGATTTCTGGAAGATCTATCCCTGAAAATTCGATTGCTTTTTATCAGCCTTTATTTGATTGGCTGGATGAGTATATTAAAAAACCGTCACTTGATACCATTTTTGAATTTAACTTAGAGTATTTTAATACAAGTTCATCAAAGTGTATCTTAGATATGCTTAGAAAATTAGCACTACTCTCTGAAAGACAGCACAATACTTCTGTTAAATGGTATTTTGATGAAGGAGATGAAGATATGGAAGAGTCAGGTAATGATTTTAAATCATTGATTAATCTGGATATTGAATTAGTAATGAAATCTTGAGTGTTTAATGCATGCCAATCCAACAGCCAAAAGATGTTTTTGAAAAAGAAGTCCAAATCCTCAAACGTGCCAAAGACTTAATACACGTTGAGAATAAGACCATGGAGGAGGTTACTCAAGAATATGAAAATCTGAGCCAAGAATATGAATTCTTGCTCAATGATGCAAGAGTGATGACCCGTGTGAGTGATAGGCTTCAAGTTCGCCTTAATCGTGCTTATGATGAACTACATAATACCAATGATACGCTTAACAATACCAATGATAAGTTAAATCAAGCAAATGATGACCTCAAGCTGAGTACTGAGGAAATCAATCAAAAGCGTATTATCTTACAAAATATGGTAGATGAACTGACCAAAACCAGAGTCAGTAAACGTGCTACTACTATCACTCTTACCGCAGCTATTTTACTTTTTATTGTTACCGAAGTATTCTTTGATCCTATCATTGATAAGTATTTTAAAAATGATTTTTACTCTAATCTTATCTTAAAACTATTTTTTGCTTTGATGCTCAAGCCTATAGATTATTTAGTAGAATGGTATCTTTTACAAGATGTTAAAAGGAAGAGCAAGCAAAATGCTGCTACTAGTGCTGGATAAAACTAAGTTAGAGATTAGTTATAAGCTATTGGTTATTAGTCTGTAAGAGTTTGATAATGAGAATTTTACTCAAAAAAAGAAGTGTTACATTTTGAAAGCATTATGAGTGTTCCATTTTGGTGATTTTGTCGGAAAATATACTAACTCGCAAAGTACCACACCTGCGAATATTTTGGTGTCGCACGAAAATCTATCAAGGTCTTATCCGATTATTTAACTAAAATATGAATCTAAAAACAATCTTAACTTTTAGCCACTACTTCATCATAGCTTAGCTTGCTTACTTCACCATTACTTGCTACTTCAAAATATCTTCCTATGATATTATAATTAACAGCATCATACTTCGGGGCAATGATTTCCTTTGCTTCTTTATTAATTAAGCCATACTTGCCATCTAATACCACTTTAGCATAATCACCATTATAGCCATAGATTTTATCATATTTAGGCTCTATCACTATTTTGCCAGTCTTATCTACAAAACCGAATTTATCCCCTATTTTTACTTTAGCATAATCACCAATGAAGTAAGAGATAGACTCAAAGTTGAGAGCCACTACTTCCTCACCATCTTCATTAATTATCCCATACTTGCCATCTTTACTTACAATAGCATATCCTCTGATAAATTCTTCTTGCTTATCATATTTACTTTGGCAAGCACTCATAGAAATTAAAACACTTGCTAAAAACGTCAAAACTAAGTAATTAGAAATTTTATTTGTATTGAAAAACATATTTTATTTGGTTATTATTTTTTCTTGAATGAAGCTAAAAGCATGCAAATCTATCATTGATTCTTGATTTTAAAACCCACTTCTCAAAAGAATTATGTCAGTTATAAGTCTAAAAGTACTTTTTTCAACCTTTTTATCGACTTATTGTTATAAAAGCACATCATTTTGAGCTTATATATTCACAGTTAGATTGGCATTCAAAACGCACATTCAAGTTCTAAAAAACGCTCTAAATTAAAAAACACATCAATACTATCATCTAATATACTTTTTAAATCTTTTTTAGAAAGTGCTTTAACTTTTGTCTGATAGTCTTCAAAGTAAGTTACAAAAATACCTAATTCATCAAAAGATGTATTTTCTATCACCTTAAGTAATAGGTAAGGACTATGAGTTGTAATAAAAAATTGATTTTCTTGAAGCTTGAAAATGAGTAAAATAAAAATATTTTTATTTCTTCCTGAGTGTTATGGAGATACAAGAATAGTAACTTTTTTTAATATAGGACGAGGTTTTATTAACCATGCAGAAGGTATTCATAAAGTCGCAAAAGCAATGAAAAGCCAAGTAAGAGACTATCATAAAATACTCATTGATTTGGTAGATAATGATAAAAAAAATGTCCCCTCATATTTTAATGATTTCGTAATCTTGAAGGAAACACAGAGTCTTATATTAAGGCATTAACCTGAAACACAGCATTATTTGCTAATTTTAAATCCTGAATTAGAAAGCTGGATACTGGAAAGTGCAACATCTGTAACAATCTTACCTACTGATTATAATCTTCCTTCAACTGCTAAAGAGTTACATAAAATCACCTCAAAAATAAATGTTGCCAAGAATACAGATTTTACCAACTTCCTAAAAGCAATCTATCAAGCACAGGCTGAGAATTTTATTACATTACAAAATTGGATAGAGGAACTTATAAGTAATTAGAAATCTTCTTTTTTAATCCCCAACATCAAAAGACTATACAGAATGAATATTAAGATGGAATCCTAATGGAATTATTTCAAACATAAAGTGTTTTGCTGAGGGCTAGATAAAAAACCATGGTTTAAGTTTATGGTTTAGAAGCTAGTACCTTGTGTCTTAACCTTAGAAAACCCATGAAAAAAGTATTTTTTTATCTATTTCTTTTATTTTTTTTTACTAGTAGTTTTTTTTTAAGTAGCCAAGCACAAATATTACAAGATGAACAAGCCAAAAAGCTTTCCACACAAATCTTAGATAATATCTATAATCAAAATTTTGCACAAGCTAAATTACTCATTACACAGCTTGAAAAAAAATATGCTAAACATCCTGTAGTGCCATTTCTAAAAGCTTACAGTCTTTCTTGGGAGTATTTACCTTTGGAGAAATCTATTCCTCAATACACTTACTATAACCAATACCTGCAGTTAGCTGCCAAGTATGCCAAAAACCGTGTAGATGCCAATGACAATGACTTAGAGGGAAATTACTTTTTGATGATGATTAATGGATTATTGGCACAGCAAGAAGCAGAAGGAGGTGATTTTATGCAATCAGTAGGCTACGGCAAAAAATCATATTCATATATGAAAAAAGGATTTGGAGAGGAGAAAAACTATGCTGATTTTCATTTTTCGAGCGGTTTATTTAAGTACTACGCTGTTCAATATCCTGAGACGCATCCTATCGCAAAACCTTTCATGGTATTTTTCCCTGGGGGAGATAAGCAAAAAGGGATTTGGCATTTTCAACAAGCTGCACAATATTCACAGTTTAGCAAGGTAGAGTCTAAGATTTATCTAGCTATCATTTACAGTAAGCATGAGCAAAATTTTATGCAATACTTAAATTATTCTCAGCAACTTATTAATCAATATCCTCAAAATCCTTTTTTCTGGACGAGGTATTGTGAAGCTTTAATCTTGGTAGGTCGCTATGCCGAAGCAGAGATTTACTTAGCTAAGTTTCAAAACCGCTCAGGAAATATGTATCAATCTGCGTACAATCTATTCAAAGGGATGATTCAAGAAAAATATTATAAAAATGATGCTAAAGCCAAAGAGTTTTATCAGAAGGTTATCCGAGCAGGCAAATATGATCAACGCTATACCATAGATTATTATGCCTTTGCCTATGTAGGGCTAGGACGAATAGCAGACCGAGCAAAGGATGACAAAACTGCCAAAAACTACTATAAAGAAGCCAAAAAAATAGCTCAATACGAAAGTGTAAGAGCAGAAGTAGATAAATATTTATTAAGTCATTAAGTGAGAGATGAGTTATAAATCTTTATCTGTACTTTGTGTCTTCACGCATCAACGATGAAATAATGATAATTTTAAGAAATGAACAATAGCTATCATACACTCGCTCAGCCTACAGAAGGATTTTATAAAGAAAAAGGAAGTAAGTTTTTAGCATTTGCCTTTCCTGTACTTTCAGAAGAAGAGGTGAAGCAATCTTTAGAAAAGCTACGCCAAGAATATTCCGATGCCCGTCATCACTGCTATGCTTATATTTTAGGAGCCAATCAAGAACATTATCGTGCTTATGATGATGGTGAACCCAATAACTCAGCAGGCACTCCTATCCTAAATCAAATACGCTCCTTTGGGTTGAGCAATGTGCTTGTAGTGGTGATCCGTTACTTTGGAGGTACTAAATTAGGAATCTCTGGTCTGGTCAGTGCCTATAAATCGGCTGCACAAGAAGCCTTAGAGCAAGGAGAAATTATCGAGAAGGTACTTCAGAGTAGGGTAGTCATTGAGTATCCTTACGCACAGACTAGCAGAGTGAAGCAGCTTATTCAGCAATTTAATATGGAGATTATTAGCCAAGACTTTGCCGAAGCTTGTCAAGCAAGACTAAGCTTTGCTACTACTGATTTAGAAATCTTAAAAGTAACTTTGGAGGATGAACCATTGCTTTTATATAAATTTTAGAAAAAAAAATTCATGAAATTTTGGCAAATAATGAATCCTTCCTATATTTGCACAACCAAACACAAATTGTCCGATGGTGTAACTGGCAACACGCCTGATTTTGGTTCAGGAGAGTCTAGGTTCGAGCCCTAGTCGGACAACTAACAATTAACAATGTACTCATTGGTGCATTGTTAATTTTGTTTTGTAGCATTACCTAGTATTAGACAAATTCACAATGGCCTCCGTAAAAATATTTTCGGGTTCTGAATCTCTTTACCTCTCTGAGTCAATTGCCAAATCTTATGGCAAACCACTCGGAAAGATGACTTTACAACGCTTCAGTGATGGAGAGATGTCCCCATTCTTTGAAGAATCAGTGCGAGGGAGTGATGTATTTTTAGTCCAATCTACTTTTCCCCCTGCTGATAATCTAATGGAGTTACTTTTAATGATAGATGCAGCTAGAAGAGCTTCTGCCAAATACGTAACCGTAGTGATGCCTTACTTTGGCTATGCACGCCAAGACCGCAAGGATAAGCCCAGAGTATCCATTGCAGCAAAAGTTGTAGCTAATCTCCTTTCATCAGTAGGATCAGATAGATTAATGACTTGTGATTTGCACGCAGGTCAGATACAAGGATTTTTTGACTTTCCAGTAGATCACTTAAATGGTTCAGCTGTTTTTGTGCCTTATGTAGAAGAATTAAAATTAGATAATCTTGTGTTTGCCGCACCAGATGTAGGTGGAGTAGGTAGAGCAAGAAGCTATGCTAAAATGTTTAATGCAGATATGGTTGTTTGTGATAAACACCGTAAGCGTGCCAACGAAATCGCTTCTATGCAAGTGATAGGAGATGTAGAAGGTGCGAATGTGATTTTGGTAGATGATATCATAGATACAGGAGGCACTATCTGTCGTGCAGCTCAAATTATTAAAGATAAAGGTGCTTTATCTGTGCGTGCTGTCTGTACTCACCCACTGCTTTCAGGAAAAGCTTATGAGAATATAGAAAATTCTGTTTTAGAAGAAATAGCAGTTACAAATACTATACCTTTGCGTCGTGAATCAGACAAGGTTAAAGTAATGAATGTAGCACAACTATTTGCTACTGCCATCAGAAGAGTGCACGAGTATGAGTCTATTAGTTCATTATTTATTGATTCAAATTAAAAAGAGTGTTGTAGATATAAATTTTGTTTCGGAATTTTGTATCCGAAATTTTAATTAGAGAGAGCAAATGAAAACAATTGAGATTATTGGTTATTATCGTAAAGATTTAAGTAAGCAGGCTACTAAACAACTGCGTCAAGAAGGAAATGTACCAAGTGTGTTATACGGAAGTAAAGGTACTTCAGTGCATTTTTATTCTCCTATGATTCTTTTTAGAGACATCGTCTATACACCGGATGTATATCGTGTAAAGCTAAATATCGAGGGAGATATCTTTGACTGTGTATTACATGATTTGCAGTTTCACCCTGTAAGTGAGTATATTATGCACTCTGACTTTTTGGAGTTAAGTGCTGATGTAGTCGTCAAAATTGAGATTCCTGTGCGTTATGTAGGTAACTCACCAGGTGTACAAGCAGGTGGACGTTTGATGTCTAAATTGAAAAAAATTAAGGTAAAAGCATTGCCTGATAATTTACCTGACTATATAGAGGTAGATATCTCTAAGTTACAGATGGGTAAATCTGTTAAAGTGAAGGAAATCGTGCCACAAGGATATGAAATCTTAGTAAATCCTATGATTCCGATTGCTTCTGTTGAGATTCCAAGAGCATTGCGAAGTAAGCAAGGTGCTGGTGCTGAATAATCGAGTACCTATCACAGGTCTTTATTTGATTTAAAAGCAAATACTAAAATCTTATCAAAAGGTCTTACTTCTATAAGAGGTAAGACCTTTGTCATTGGTATAACAACTATGGAGAGATGAGTAATTTGTCAAAATTAGATTCTATTTTGATTTTATTATAAGTAATTAATTGTTAAGATATTACAAAAAAACTCATCACTCATCATTTATAACTCATCACTTATTTATTATGAAATATTTGATTGTAGGTCTAGGTAATCTAGGTGAAAAATATGAGCTCACCCGCCATAACATTGGTTTTATGGTATTAGACCAACTAGCTCAAAAACATGAAATCTCCTTTCAGACTGAAAAACTAGCCGAAAAAGCAGAAATTAAGCATAAAGGTAGAGTGATACACCTTATAAAGCCTAATACCTTTATGAATTTGAGTGGAAAGGCGGTCAATTACTGGCTACAGAATCTTAAAATTACTCCTGAAAATTTACTGGTGATTGTAGATGATATAGCCCTACCCAATGCTAAACTCCGTCTTCGGCCCAAGGGTTCAGCAGGAGGGCATAATGGGCTCTCAGACATAGAGCAGGTCTTAGGCAATGCTAATTATGCTCGCTTAAGATTTGGAGTAGGCAATGATTTTGGTAAGGGGCAACAAGCAGAGTATGTGCTTAGTAACTTTACAGAAGACCAACAAAGCGAGGTCTCAGAGGCAATGACCAAAGCAGGAGAGATGATTGTATCATTTTGCAGCATAGGCATCGAGAGAACGATGACCCAATACAATGAGTAATCGCTTTTTTTAATTTTGCTATTAAATAGATGGTCAAAATTAGTTTACACTTTACTCTTATTATAAAGTGCTGGTTATCAGAATCTCACAAAAAACTCATTACTCATCATTTATAACTTATCAGTACGAGCTTTGTCTAATAGTTGATTGAGTAAGGTGATGTCTTTTGAGTCTAGATTTTGTAAAATATCGTCTATTTGCTCGTTACAAGATTTTAGCTTTTCAATTAGTTCTCTTCCTTTGAGGCTAATAATAACCTTCATAATACGCTTATCTTTTAGGTTGGTCTTTCTTTCTATCAACTCTTGCTTTTTTAGCCTTTCTAAGATACGTGATATATCTGGCATCTTGTCTAGCATACGTATTTTAATATCTTGAAGAGATACTTCATCTGGATATTGACCATTAAGAATCCTGAGTACATTGTATTGTTGAATGGTAATCTTGTAAGGTTTTAAAATATCTTTGATTTGACTTGTTACCCAATTATTGGTAAAAAATAGATTAATAATAGCCTTGTGAAACTCATTTCTAAATTGCCTTTGTTGAACTTCGTCTTCTATTTTCATATTTTACGAGCTTGAACGCTTACATAATTAATTCATTTTGCGAATATACTCAAAATGAAAGTAAAACTATTAAATTGATTAAAAAAAGACTGTCTGGAGATAGACAGTCTTTTTTTTGGTTTAGTGAATTTAAACTGTAATCTATTTTCTAGTAAAGGTATGTGTATTCTGATCACTTATACCTCCGGTGGAAGTTCTAATGACAGTGTAATCTACAGTCATTTTACCTGTACATGGTTCAATAGTACCTGAACCACTTACTGTTCTAGAAGTTCCATTACAGTCAAAAGCGATTTGTTGAGGAATAGTAACAGTATTAGTAATTGGATTTAGGACATATTCGATTTCTAAACACAAATCCCAAAAATTATCATTAATAATGGTATTAGTAGTACCAGCCTTCAAGGTAAACTCAACATCATAGACGGTGTAGCCAGGCTCATCACAGTCATAATCACCTAAAAAAGTATCAAGCTCAAAGAGACAGTCATCATCTTCTATAAATACTTTGATGGATTTTCTGACACCATCAGGACCAGGATAACCAGTATTGATAGAACCAGTAGCACTCGTCATCGTAATTGTTACCTCTTTAGTACCATCAAGCTAAGTTATTGACGGTAGAAAGTGTTATAGTTGCTTTATATTGATTTGCAGGAATAGTTATCTGACCAGCAGTTCCAGAAATAGTAAAAGCATTATTTGCTGCACCCCCTGTTTCTATTAAGACAGCAGTAGTTGTATAGTTTACAGTGAGAGGCTGCGAAATATCAGTATTGGTACGAGAGATTGTAATAGTAGCAGTATTAGGATCTTCATTGAGACCACTAACACTCTCAGTGATAGATTTATTATTTCCCTCGAAGATGACTACTGCATCATTAAATAGGATAGGGGGATTCTCATCACAGGCAATCAATAAACCTACGATTCCTATAAAAAACAAATATTTTAATTGTTTCATTTTATTGAATTTTTAAGATTTCAAAATTTTCATTAATAACCAGGATTCTGAACCACATTTACATTAGAGGTTACCTCTGATTGTGGAATAGGTAGCACAAATCTTGGACTGCTAGCAGGTAATACAGAGCTAATACAAGGAGGGCTACATTCTGTTCGAGTAATACCTTGCCCTAGTCTGCGAAGCTCAAACCAACGATGCCCTTCAAAAAGAAGTTCTTTTCTTTTTTCTAGCAAAATACTATTGAGCAAAGTGTTGCCACTTAGATTTTGATTTACATATCCTGTGATTCTAGCGGCACGTAAAGCATTCAAGTCAGCTAAAGCAGCAGCTTCTTGTCCAGGAATACGAGCATTGGCTTCGGCACGAATGAGATACATTTCACCTATTCTTAGCACTTTATTGTCATTGATTCCATCAGCAAGAGGTGCACGACCTAAATATTTACCTACTATGAAGAGACTACTACCTGCTGGAGCGGTTGCACGAGTTTTGATAGATACATTATAACGCACATCATTTATTTCATCAAATAATGCTCTGACCTCATCAGTAGGAGCAAAGGTGTTAAAATTCCCAGGAGGAAAAAACAAATCTGCTGCAATACGAACACCACCTGGCTGTACCCTTACTTTCCAGATAACTTCTCCTAAGGTCTGATCAGCAGTCCAAATATCAGAAAACTGACTTCTAGGAGCAAGACCAAAACCTGATGTAGTGATTACATCATTGGCAGCATCTCTTGCAAGTGGATAATCACCAGAATATAAAGCTACTCTAGAAATCAATGCTCTTATCACAATTCTATCTATATAATACCTATTCGTAGATATATTGATAGTCTGATCAACATTACTAAGAAGAGTAAATGCTTCATTAAGGTCTGCAAATATTTGGTCATAAGTCTCTTTGACTGTTTTGCGTGCAGGGTACGTAAGGTCATTTTGTGTACGTACAATCACGCCTAAAGCCGTAGAGTTACGACCATACTCTTGCCCAAAAAAGCGAAGTAAATCAAAATGAGCTAATGCTCTTAGTCCTAAGGCCTGTCCTAAGATTCTATTACGCTGTCCAGGTATCGTTTCTGCAACTCCAGCAATATTTCCGATGACTGTGTTGGCTCGGTTGATGACCACATAAGGGTCATTCCAAGCATCTGTAATCCTACCTGCAGAAGGTGTAGCTAACCAGTTATCAGTATCATCTTGTCCAGAAAATAGCTCTACGGTTCTGGCAAGGTTATCAGTCATATACTCTGGCATACAGAGATAGTTTTGACCATAGTATCCACCAAGTAACAATGCTCCATAAGCACCTGTAAGTGCATTATTATAGTCATCAATATTTTGGAAGGTATTGCTTCTGTCTAACTGGTGGGTAGGTTTTAAATCAATAAAACCATCACAAGCAGACATCCATAAAAGAGAAGTAACAAGTGTATATAAAAATATTTTTTTCATAATAGTATTAATTTTTTGTGAATTAAAATCCAGCGTTTAGACCAAAAGTAAAAGTACGCTGAGTAGGGTAAACAGCACCAGTTGCATTGATTACTTCAGGATCATTGCCACGCCACGGAGTGAAGGTCAATAAGTTTTGCCCTTGCACAAAGACACGGATAGTACGGAAACGGATAGCATTACTCCAAGCAATAGGCAAATTGTAAGCTAAAGTAACGTTACGT
>JBBRUH010000115.1:0-13162 GCA_038248005.1 Cytophagales bacterium
ATCCTGCATCTGTGGCTGTTTGAGCAATACTTTTAGGTGGAATAATTACAGCATCTACTGCGTGAATCACGCCGTTAGAAGCATCTATGTCAGGAGTAACTACATTAACTGCTCCGTTAATCTTTACAGCACCAGCACTACTCTTATTGATATAAATGAGAGAGTTACTTGTGAGTAAAGTATTTTGTGTCCCACTTGTAATATCCGCAGCTCTTAGTTCTGAGCCAATTACATGGTATTGTAGAATGGCAGCCAAATCAGCTACTGGAGTAGTTGCAATTGTAGCAGAATTTAAACCTGCTGCTTCAAAGGCTGCATTAGTTGGTGCAAACACAGTCAAAGACGCATTATCATTGCTCAAAGCAGTTACCAATCCTGCACGAGTTACGGCTTCTACTAGAAGTGAGAAGTTAGCATTTCCTGCCGCTATATCTACAATAGTAGTAGTTGGAGGAGCATCATCATCTTTACAAGATGTGAAAAACATTAAAGGAGCTAACAAAAGCAACATCAGAAACTGAGTGCGATTAGAAAAAATTTCTTTTAAGAATGTCATAATTTAAAAAGTTTATGTTATTGAAAAAATATCTTTGCACTTTTACGACCCACGATTTGAAGAAAGGGTTGGAATAGAAAATGAAAAAAATCATTTTTTTGTGAGAAAACTTGAGTTTCGTTATTTTTTCTTTACAAAAACAAAATGTAAGTGTCTGATTATCAAAATCTTATGCAATAAGCATTGAAACTAAAAATATTTCTTAACAGATTCATTTTTTCAAAAAGAAAATGAGTTGAGGATATTCTTTTTTGATAATTCTAAATTTGTACTTAAGACTAGATTATCCTTCTCACTATTAACATTCGTTTTTAGGCTAAAAAAACAAGGAAATCACCTAAAATTCATAACTTAGCTAGTCTTAATTCGTTGTTTCATTAGGTACACTATCAAAATTTTTTATCCCAAAAACTTTAATTTAACATGATTTCTCTACAAAAAACTGCTTATATATTCTCTATTTCTTTACTTATATTGGTCTTACTTGCCTCTTGCAGCAAGCGTTCTCAGTGTCCTGCTTATATGGAGTTTCAAGGAGGAACGATTAGTGTGCAAGATAAAGGAGCTCAAAGCCCAGATGATGTTCGCAAACAAAGTCAAAAGTTACTTGACTCTCAAGATTCTTATATAATGGTAAAGCGTGATAAAAGGACAGGGCTCGTTAAATCAAAAAAACGTGTCAAAAAAGGAAAAAACAATACCAACAAACACAAAGGTTTTGAAGTAGATCCACGTACCATGAAGGGGGTTAAATAAACCTCCTTTTTTTATCAATCAAAAATATTTAAGAAAATATCAGCCACACTTACTTATCAAATTATGCTACACTTATTTACTTTTACTTTCAGTTCTAAATATTCTCTTATTGTTTTATCACTTTTCTTGGTTGTGATGCTTGGAAGTGCTTCTGTTAATCTTTCTGCACAAGAGAAAAAAGAAAAAGACCCTACCAGCACCTACACGGGAAATGCAGTAGAACGTCAAAAAGGATATCAAGGCACTAAAGATGTAGTCAATAAACAGAAAAGAATAAAGACAAAGCGAGAAATCAAGGAGGATGCAAGTATGCGTGCCAGCTACAGAGGCAACGAAAAAAACTTAGATTTACCCAAATTAAGAGCAGATAAGAATCAAAAACTAGCAAGCTATTCTGGAAAAGTTTCTCTCAGTAAAGTCAATAACTTCAAAACTAGAATGAATGATAAAGACCGTGAAATGGCTAATTTCTCTGGTAATGTACGCTATGTGAATATCCCTAAAAAACGTGAAAAAATCAGTCGCAAAATGGCTACTTCCAAAGGGCCAGTGCTTGTAAGAGTTCAACGCAAACCCAAAGGAGATATTACCTCAGAGTATAGAGGTGCACCCAAAAGACCTCGTCAAACCACCAAATATAGTAAAACCAACCTTAAGAAAGGCACAAGAGTCAAGAAATCAGAACTCCCTAACTATGCAAAAGAGAAAAAACGCAAGCTAAAATATGATAAAGGAGAAACTAGCATGTGGCAAAGAGGCGGATCTACCATGCCAGGTTCTGGTAAAAGAGAACTTCCTAAAAAACAAAAAGGAAAGAAAAAGAAAGAAAACACAAGTGAAGAAAGCGAAACTATTCCTGATAATGAATAAAAAGGGATGAGTTATAACTGATGAGTTGTTAGTAATAAGATTATGAATTTCTTTCATTAAATGTTGCCTTGGTTTAAATTAAGGCAACATTTTTTTATATATCACCTTCTAAATCTTTGAATCATAAGATTACTTTTTTGATATTGCTCCTCACTTCTAAACTCCTTCTTTCTTACTTCTAAACTCCTCACTCCCCGCTTCCAAATTCTAAACGAATCTCATAACTCTCTCAAATAAGTATAGGCATTTACCATAAAACTTTTAACTTTGCTTCTAAACAGTTAGTTTATTAAAAAACACATAGAAGAACATCACTCATGGCAGAAAAATATGATATTTTAGTGATTGGCAGTGGCCCAGGTGGCTATGTAGCAGCCATTCGTGCCTCTCAATTAGGCAAAAAAGTAGGAGTAATCGAGAAAGAATCACTTGGTGGTATTTGCCTTAATTGGGGCTGTATCCCTACCAAAGCACTTCTCAAAAGTGCACAAGTATTTGAATATATCACCCATGCCAAAGATTATGGCATCTCAGTCAAAGACCCACAAGTTGATTTTCCAGAAATGATCAAAAGAAGCCGTGGCATAGCAGACGGCATGAGCAAGGGTATTCAGTTTTTATTTAAAAAAAATAAGATTGATACCATCATGGGCTTCGGTAAATTATTACCTGGCAAAAAAGTAGAAGTAAGCAATGACAAAGGTGAAAAAACTATTTATGAAGCGGAGAGCATCATCTTAGCTACAGGTGGACGTGCCAAAGAATTGCCTAACTTAAAAATAGATGGCAAAAAAATCATAGAATACCGCAAAGCAATGTCTCTTGAAAAACAACCTAAATCTATGGTTATTGTAGGTTCGGGTGCTATCGGAGTAGAGTTTGCATATCTCTATAATTCTATTGGGACTAAGGTAACGATTGTGGAGTATTTGCCTAATATTGTTCCTAATGAAGATGAAGAAATTTCTAAGCAATTGGAAAGAATCTATAAAAAAGCAGGTATTGACATCTTGACTAACTCAGAAGTAACTGGTGTAGATACTTCGGGTACTGGCTGCAAAGTAAAAGTAAAAACAGCCAAAGGTGAGCAAACTATCGAGGCTGAAATCGTGCTTTCTGCCGTAGGAGTAGCTACTAACTTAGAAGGAATCGGCTTAGAAGCAGCAGGTGTAAAAACCGAGCGTGATAAAATATTGGTAGATGAATTTTATAAAACCAGTGTAGCAGGTGTATATGCCATCGGTGATGTCACTGCTGGGCCAGCCCTTGCACACGTAGCCTCTGCCGAAGGGATTATCTGTGTAGAAAAAATAGCAGGGCATCACCCTGAGCCACTTGACTATAAAAATATACCAGGCTGTACCTATTGCCAGCCCGAAATCGCTTCTGTAGGATATACTGAAAAACAAGCACGTGAAGCAGGCTATGAAATCAAAGTAGGTAAATTTCCATTTTCTGCCTCAGGCAAGGCAAGCGCTGCGGGTGTAAAAGATGGCTTTGTGAAGGTAATCTTTGATGCCAAATATGGTGAATGGCTAGGTGCACACATGATAGGTGCAAACGTAACTGAAATAATTGCAGAAGCAGTAGTAGCACGTAAATTAGAAACTACAGGGCACGAAATCATCAAATCAGTTCACCCTCACCCTACTATGTCAGAGGCTGTCATGGAAGCTACCGCTGCGGCGTATGATGAGGTAATTCACCTATAATTAAATGATAGGTTATATCAAATCTGGTGCAACTCACTGCACCAGATTTATAGATTTTATTTTCTAAAACTATATTTATTGAAAACTAAGCAGGTATCTTATTAGTTAATGTGATACAAAAATTGATAAACTCATTTAAGTTAATAATAGATTGATGGTGAGTTAATTTCAATTTAAACCAATTCTTATTCAAAGTTTTATGATGATTATGTGGCAATACATTTTAATTTATTTTTTGTTAATCAGTGGTACTTTCTTATTAATGGAAGGAGTAGCTTGGGCTACACACAAATACGTAATGCATGGCTTATTATGGACGTGGCATAGAGATCATCACCAGCCTCAGGGAGGCTTTTTTGAGCGTAATGATTATTTTGCCTTGGTTTTTAGTGCGCCTTCTATTGCTACGATTGTCTTGGGTTTTGAAGTGCCATCATTGTGGTTACTTAAGCCTATAGGATTCGGTATCTTGGCTTATGGTATTTTTTACGTGGTTTTCCATGATATACTAGTACATCGCCGAGTAAAATTAAAACTCATAGCAAAGAGTCGTTACCTTCGCCGTATGATTCGTGCTCACCAAGTCCACCACCGCTGTCGTGAAAAACAAGGTGCAGAGGCATTTGGATTTTTGTATGCTCCTAAAAAATATGAACCTGAGCTTTAAGCCTCTCACTTTATAATTTAAATATCTTGCAAAAGAAATTCAGCATTCCAGTAAGCTTTATACCAGGTGTTATCTTTGTAATAATTGCTTGGCTGATAAAGCTTATGGAGGTAGCAAATGGATACTCACTTTCATTTTTGGGCTTGTATCCACAGCGTTTTCAAGGATTATTAGGTGTGTTTACTGCTCCCTTTTTACACGGAAGTTTTGAGCATTTAATCTCTAATAGCTTCCCGATGTTATTCTTAACGGCATTGGTTTTTCAGCTATATCCTCGCTTAGCTTGGTCATTGAGTGGCTGGCTTTTGATAGCTACAGGCTTCTGGACATGGTGTTTTGCTAGAGAATCTTATCATATCGGGGCAAGTGGCTTGGTGTATGGCTTTGCTGCCTTTTTATTTTTTGCAGGGATATGGAGGGGCAAACGGGCTGAATGGGGTATTTCTTTTTTGATAATGCTCTTATATGCTGGTATGCTTGCAGGCTTAGTACCCAAAGATGACCACATTTCTTGGGAATCACACCTTTCAGGTTTTTTGGCAGGAGCAAGTTATGCTTATTTTTCTAGGAAATGGGAAGGTGATAATTATTCGTTAGAGAACACTAAAGAAGAAGAAAATACCTACCAAGAAGCCCTGATACTCACAGAAATTTATTACAAAAAAAATGCTGAGGATAGCCCTCAGCAAGTTTATTCTTCAAAGAAAACTAAGTAAGAGGTTAGTTATTGGCTATTAAGTAGATGGTCAAAATTAGTTTGCACTTTGATTTTGTTATAAAAAACTGATTATCAACGTTTTAATAAGGTAACTCATTACTTAACAGCAATTTCCACTTTGAATTTTTTGTTTTGTTTATTGCACTTTTTCAAAATGAAAATTTCACTGAGGTCAGACCGTTCATTGAGGTCAGATTGTTAGTCTGATTTGATTTTTTTATATGAAGAAAATTTGGCAAAAGTCTTTATAACCAAATTATATTCACAAAGTGGGAATTGCTAATCACTTAATATGTAAAATAATGATAGTTAACACACATTCAAACTTTACTAGTCACTCAATAAATCACTCTTCTGAGGCATATAAATCACATATTCCACTTTGTCCTAATCCAATTAAATTTTCGCTCACGGTGAATCTCTCCACCACCCTGATGCTTGCCAAGAGGGTATATATACAATTGCTTGGGTGCTAAGATGTGATTATAAGTAGCCAATCCTGTCAAAGCAGGGCAAGTATTGTCTTGCAAACCCAGACTCATTAACACTGGGGCAGTAATTTGGTCTGCAAAGTTTTTGGTGTCAAAATAGCTAAGGTTATACTGCACTCTCCATGTACTCAGACTAGGATTACTTTTTTGATAGCGTTTTACTTCATCAGATACCCAACTTGTGAGTATAAAAAGATTATCCATATCTGATAAAAAAGGCACATCAGGAGCACAAAGGCTTACTCTCTTATCTAATGCTGCTGTAAAAAGACTTAAAGCACCACCTTGACTTGCACCCTCTACAGCGATTTTATTATGGTCTAGTTCAGGTCTTGTATCCAAAAAATCTAAGGCTCGGATGCAATCTGCAATCGCTCCCCTATAAAAATAAGTTTCTCTTGCTTCTAATTTATGAGAGACTATATGATAATAATTTTCTCCTACATCTAGGTATTCTTTGCTATTGCCATGTCCTCTTATATTGAGCGAAAACACAGCAAAATCTAAAGGAACTCCATGCCTTGGTTTATCTTCTAATGAACCTACATTATAAAAAGATCCACCCAAAGAGGGTAATTGAAGAATCACGGGCAATCGTGTTTTTCCTTTTGGACGACGATACCAACCTCGCACAGTTATTCCTCCAAGGCTTTGCATTTCTACCAAAAAGACCTCACAGCCTTTGGTATTGAGGCTTGGCTTGGCAATTACATTAAACTTAGGAGAAGTGAGTTTGAGTTCGTTTAATGTGCCTTGCCAAAAATCTTTAAAATCTTGCTTGCGTGTCATTGGGCTTTTGACCTGCAAAGGTGCGTATGCCATTCGGATAGAGTTGGCAGAAAGTGTCCCATTGGCATTGCGAACGTGGGCATAAATATTATAAATATCTGCTTTGGTAGGCTGATAATAAAAACTAAATGTTTCACTCTTCCCTGAATTGATTTCTATGAATTGCTTAAAGCTATGTAATACCGTTCCCTGTGGACTAGATACACTGCCTGCGATGTATGCTTTGAGAGTATGACCCAGTTCATTTTTGACTTCATAATTAATCTTAAGAGGTGTACCCGCAGGAAAAGTACCATCACCCGTTTCAAAATCAAACTGTGTTTGTATGCCAAGTCCAACAAAACGAAAGGTGGAATTAATCAATAAAACAAGACCCAAAAAGAAAATTCGCCTAAAAATTAACATATTTCTTTATTTTTAAATTACTTGCAATTTAAGGATTTTTTTGGAGGTATTAGAAAGAAGGAAGAATGAAAACTTTATTGCTAGCTCATTCAGTAAGAAATTAGTTATAGGTTATTGATTACTTGGTTTGTAAGAATCTGATAGTGAAAAATTTACTTAAGGTTATTCTAATTATATATCCATCTCACTCCAATACTTCCTCTATTATTTGTCAAACATTTGGATTAAAAAATACTTTATATAGGCAATTCTAGCTTTTATTAATATAACAAAGCATTCTATCATGTCCAAAACACTACGATTAATCTTAGGTGATCAACTCAATGCACAGCACTCTTGGTTTGAAAGTAAATCTAATAATACGCTTTATGTAATGATGGAAATCTTGCCAGAGACCAATTATGTAAAGCATCACATCCAAAAAGTAGTCGCTTTTTTCTTGGCTATGAGATCTTTCTCAGAAAACAGAAGAGAAGAAGGACATCAGATTAAATACTTCCAACTAGATGATGAAGACAATCAACAATGCTTCGGAAGAAATCTCTCTGCACTCATCCAATCCGAAAGAATAGAAAGATTTGAATATTTACTCCCAGATGAATACCGATTAGACAAGCAATTAAGAGAATTTTCTAAAAGTCTTTCTATTCCAAGTGAAGCAATAGATACAGAGCATTTTTTGACAAAAAGAACTGAATTGACCGATTTTTTTAAAGGTAAAAAGACTTATCTTTTAGAAAGTTTTTATAGAGATATGCGTCGCCGATATGATATTATGATGGAGGACAATGAACCTCTCACAGGTAAATGGAATTATGACGCTGAAAACAGAAATAAATACGACCCAAAAGTTCCTATTCCTTCTCCCCCACTTTTTGAGCGAGAGGTTACTGACATCGTACAGGCATTGGATAAACTAAAAGTCAAGACTATTGGAAGAATTCAAGCCAAGAAATTTACGTGGGCAGTTACTCGTGAAGAGGCTCTCAAAACGCTTGATTTTTTTGTAGAAAAATGCTTGGTTCATTTCGGAACTTTTCAAGACTCGATGCACAAAGACGAGCCTTTTTTGTTTCATTCTAGGCTTTCATTTGCTCTCAATGCCAAGATTCTTCATCCCCTCGAAGTAGTCCGAAAAGCTATATCACATTGGCAAGCTCATCAAGATAAAATAGACATTGCCCAAGTAGAAGGTTTTGTGCGTCAGATTATCGGATGGAGAGAATATATGAGAGGAGTTTATTGGGCTAAAATGCCTGAATATGCTACCAAAAATTACTTTGGGCATACCCAAAAACTTCCTGAATTTTATTGGACTGGAGAAACTAAAATGAATTGCCTGAGCCAAGCCATCAATCAATCCTTAGACAATGCCTATGCACATCACATCCAAAGATTGATGATTACAGGCAATTTTGCGCTGCTGGCAGGCATAGACCCTGATGAAGTAGATGCTTGGTATTTGGGGATTTATATCGATGCCATTGAGTGGGTAGAGATTACCAATACTAGAGGCATGAGCCAATTTGCAGATGGTGGAATCGTAGGTACAAAGCCCTATACTTCTAGTGCCAATTATATAGACAAGATGAGTAACTATTGCAAAAATTGCTTCTATGACAAAAAGGAGAAAACAACTGAGAATGCCTGTCCTTTTAATAGCCTTTACTGGAATTTTTATGATAGACACCGAGACAAACTCAGCAAAAATGCCCGTATCGGTATGGCATACCGCAATCTTGATAGAATGAAGCCAGATGACAAAGCCAACCTATTAGAAAAAGCAAAGCAGTATTTAGAAAATTTGGATAAGCTATAAGCTAGAGATAAGTTATGAATGATGAGTTTGTAATATACTGATAATGAGCTTTTGATATCTCATAATTATTTATTTATTTATCTTAGTATTTAGTCTATTCAACTAAAGTTTAATAATTGTAATAGTTTCTAAAATCTATCACAAATAGCCTGAAAGGCTTGAACAGCAAAACTTGGGGCATCACACCAAGCTACTTAGCATTAGAGTTTAAATGTATGGACTATTTACTAAGTACATTTAACCAAATGTAAAAAGTAAGAATGAATATTTTTTTATGTAAAATAGCCATTTGACAGAGCATTATACGTTATACCAAAAAATTAAATTACAAGATATGAACCATCCCTTTGCAAGACTTATTTTATTTATAGTATTCGCAATGCTTTCTTTTTCAAGCATTGCCCAACAAAAATTTCCAGAATTTTCTTTTATGGATTTGAATGATAAAAGCTTCACTTCCAAAAATCTAAAAACCAAACTCCCCGTAATTGCTATATTTTTTGACCCTTATTGCAGTCATTGTGAGCAGCAAGCCCAATGGATTAGAGAGGCTGAAAGTGAGTTTCAAGATGTACAACTCCTTTTTGTGAGTACAGAAGAAAAAGAGGCTATTGCTGTATTTAAGGAAAAATACTTCAACGGAACAACTCTAAAACATGTCTATTTCCTAAAAGATACAGAGTATCAATTTGACGGTTATTTTGGCTATAGTGAAGTACCAAGCATGTATATTTATAATCAAAAATGGCTGAAAGTAGCTGAGTTTCACAAGGAAACAGAGGCAGAGAAAATGATAGAAAGCCTTAAGAAATAGCATTTTCATCATTTCATGTTTTGTCTTACTAATACTAAATGAGTATTTTGTTTCAAAAGCTCTACTAATCATACTTAACCTCTAAAGATTTTTAGACTTTCTAAGATACTATCTTAAACTCTAAGATTTTTTTATCTATCATCACATTGTCATTGAGTTAGATTGTAAGTAAGAAAAATTGTATCTTATATTTGAGTTTAAATAATTCTAAAAATTTACTCTGAGTAGTTAAAATCATTTCGACACAAACACTCCAATCATAAGAATTGTGTTTTACTTCATGATTCAATAATTCAAGAGTTATCAGCATCGAAATAGCTAAATCAAAAACTTAGTAGCTATTTCTCACTATACTTTGGGCTTCTTAGTCACCTTCCCTGAAAACCATTGACTAACTTGGTTAGGTGTCCTGTTTACTCTTTCAAAAAAACAAACAAAACTAAGAATTTTAGGCGTATTTGCAAAACTTGATATAATTCCCTACTTTTGTGTGGTTGTCATATCAAAATTGACCCTATTCATTGTTTATTCATTCAATAATAGGGCTTTTTTTGTATCTCATATTTTTGTCATAAACTTTTTACTAAGTAAATAAAAATGCAATCCTCTTTAAATATCTCTTCCTGCGATACAGAACCAATTCATTTATTGGGTAAAATACAATCTCATGGATGTTTACTAGCTTTCAAAAAAAAAACTTTCTTACTGACACATGCAAGTACAAATGCACATAGTTTTTTTAGTGATATACCTAAGCTATCATTCACTCACTTACAAAATATTTTTGGTGCTGATTTTTTTAAATACGTGCAAGACTTATGCAAGAAACAATTTTACAATGAATTATACCCACATAAAGTAATTGTCAATAATCAATCATTTAGATGCTATATAGCTGACACAGAAGAAAATATTATAGTAGAAATAGAAGAAGATATAAACCAAGGCGAAACTGAATTTGTCTTCATTAATAAATTTAATGAAATAGCTTCAGCCATCAGAAACGCACCATCGTTTGATGTATTATCTGCCACAGTAGTTCACACAATGAAACAACATTTTGGCTTTGATAGAGTAATGATGTATGTTTTTGATGAACTTAACGATGGTCTTGTAGTTGCAGAAGAAAAAGAGTTTGGCTTAGATTCATTTTTAGGATTAAAATATCCTGCCGCAGACATTCCTAAACAAGCAAGAACTCTTTACTTAACCAACATTAGCAGAGCCGTAAACGATATTAATGACGAGGGACTAGCCATTGATTGTTTTCTGCCTGAGGTACACGAATTAGATTTGAGTTATTCGGTTTTTAGAAGTGTAAGCCCTATTCATATACAATACTTACAAAATATGGGAGTAACAGCTACGCACGCTATTTCATTGGTGATTCAAAATAAATTATGGGGAATGATTTTGTTCCACAATTACAATAGTCCAAAATATTTAGATTTTAATAATCATTTACTGGCTCAAATTCTAGCGATGAATACAGCACAAGCCATTGAATTATTAGAAATAAAAAATGGGAAAGAAAACAGTAATCAAATTGATAATATACTTGAAAAAATTAAATTTTCTGATTTAATTTCTGGAGTTTCCGATTTAATAACGCACAATTGGTTACTTATTTCTAAGCAATTTAAGTCCTGTGGTTTTTCAATATTGGAGGACAATACTGTTATATACAGTTACGCTGATACTCCGAATAAAGAATTATTGGCTCAATTGCATAGTCATATAACCAAAGATGGCACAAAAAAAAACAACAGCATAGCGATAAAATAAAAGAGTTACTACCTTTCTGGAAAGATGATAGCATAGTAGGCTTTTTATGTTTAAATATCGCATACAACTTGGGCAAATACATATACATCTGGCGGAAGGCGAAAATACAAACTATTAATTGGGCTGGTAATCCAGAAAAATCTATGAGTGTAGATGAAACTAATAATCGTGTGGTATTAACGCCACGCTCGTCATTTGCATTGTGGCAGCAAAAAGTAAAAGACAAGTCTTTGCCATGGTTAATACAAGACTTATCTTTCGCCACAACGCTTAATGAAGCGATTATAAATATGGAAATAAAGAAAAACAGCGAATTAATCATAAAAAACAAAGAACTCATTAATAAAAAATCCGTTTTAGCTGTTTTATTATCTCAAAAAACTGATGAGTTGTATAAGCTAAACTTACAACTTCAAGATGAATTATATGATAATCAAAAATATCAGCGTGAGCTGGAAATAGCCAAAAAGGCTGGTGAGCAATTGAATAAAATGAAATCTCACTTCATTTCAAATCTGTCACACGAAATAAGAACACCCATTAACGGAATTATTGGCTTAGCTCAGCTAATAGTACAAGACCATGAAAATGCTGAAGAAGTACAAGCTTTTGCTAATCTTATTTTAGATTGCTCCAATCGCTTATCAGAAACTGTTAATCGTGTTTTATCTGTTTCACGTATAGAGAATGATGCAATGCCAGTACAATTCGAGAATATAGAAGTTATTGGGTTTATGAAAAAATTAATAAAACCACTTACTATACTTGCTAATCAAAAAGCGCAAAATATTATTATCAATTCTCACAGTGAAGAATTGAATATGGTTTCTGACAAACATTATTTAGGTCAAATATTTACTAACCTAGTAAGCAATGCTATAAAATACACTCAAGAAAAGGGAAAGATTGAAATTAATATCAAAGAAGTTTTTCAGAATAACAAGTCAATGTTTTACTTCAGTGTTGAAGACAATGGAATAGGAATGGAAAGAAAAGTTATTGATAAAATATTTGATCCTTTCTTTACCGAAAAAGAAGTAACAAAAATGTCAGACAACAGTGTAGGCTTAGGTCTATATCTTGTAAAAAATTACTTGCAATATTTAAAAGGTGATATTACCGTTAAAAGTGAGAAAGGAATTGGTTCACTTTTCTATGTTACCATACCCATTGAATAAAAAATAACTATGAAAATACTATATGTAGAAGATAATCCTATAAATAGGCTTATTGTTACAAAATTATTAAATAAAGTCTATCCAATAGATACAATCGATACGGCTAATAAAGCTTTTGAATTAATAGAAAAAAATGAGTACCAGATTTATTTGATTGATATTAATTTAAACGATTCGGAAATTGATGGATTTGGTGTATTAAGCCACATAAAACTTAAAAAAGGAAATAATGCTGTTTTTATAGCCCACACAAGTTATGTGGGTGATGATTGGGAAAAAACTTGTCTAGATGCAGGATTTGATTATTACTTACCTAAACCCTTTGATATCAATGCTTTTTCTAATTGTCTAATAAAGAAATCGTAGCCAAAATGCTTACTGAAATTTTAAAAAAAGAAACACGTAAAGAACATACTAATACTGAAGTATCAATGGATGCAAAATCTATTTTTTCTGATGATTATAGTATTCAGCAATATTACCAACATCTACAACAGCTTCTTAAAATACACTCAACTGCCCACTTAATATTCAATACTTATTTAGATTTAATTCCTAATAAAAAATGGATTCCTGAGAATAGAAGTTCAGATATGATGGAA
>JBBRUH010000116.1:0-13148 GCA_038248005.1 Cytophagales bacterium
AAAGATAGCACAGCGTATCGAGGTCTCCTAACAAGATGTTAAAGCCATTGTATTTATATCCATGAGGTTCTAATAGTGCTGCATAAATAGCAGGCGGAAGCTCTGTCTGCAAAAAATCTAAGGTCAAAAGTCCTCTTGTGGGAGCATCTTCTTTGGTATTTTCTATATCTCGATAATTGGTCAAGGCAGTGAATCGTCCTTGTTTACTGATGCCCAGCCAAGTGCCTCCTCCTTCTAGGTCTTTTCCTGCAAGTACATAAGGAATATCTTCCCAAAAATGAGCCGCAGCGGTTTTTCTTTCGTAAAATTCATCTCGGTTGGCTACCAAAATCAATTTATATCGAGGGTGATTTTTCCAGCTAAATCCTATTAAACACATATTGATTACGAGGTTTATTCATTAATGATTATTGGGGTTAGAAAGAGAGAAAATAATATACAGTAATTTTGATTAATTTTTAATAACAGCAACAGATTCCGTTACATTCAGAAATATTTATTATCAGATTATTATAAAGTATAAACTTCATTTAACCTATCTGCCAATTTCTTGATGTCTTCTATTCTTGCAAGACCATCAATCCAATGTTTGGGAATGTTTTGGGCATTGTAATAGATTCCTGCAAGTCCTCCTGTAATAGCTGCTGTAGTATCAGTATCGTGTCCAAAGTTGATTGCAGTCAAAACAGCTTCTTTGTAGGAATTTGTTTTGAGAAAACACCAAAGACTTGCTTCTAATGATTCTATGACATATCCTCCTGATAATATTTCTTGCTGAGGTACTTCTTGGATGTCTTGTTGGATAGTTCTTTGAAAATGCGTTCTTTCATTTTCTGAAAAATCCATTGCCTCCCAAAATGCTTGAATGTCCACTCTAGTTGCTTGGTAAGCCTTGAGTTTATCTTCACCATTGATAAGATGTTCAGCTAATTTTAGATAAATCAAGCAGCTCATCGCAGCTCGAATATGCCGATGCGTAAGTGCAGAGTTTTCCCAGATAATGTTAAATTGTTCTTGAATATCATCTCCTTTGATGAGCATGAGTAAAGGTAAGATTCTCATCAAAGAGCCATTACCATTGTCTGACTCTTCTGCTCCATATTTCAAATCTTTGAGTGCTTCTTCATTCTGTTCCTCCTGTTCCTCGATGATTTTTTTGAGCCTAGAGATAGATTTTGAGGTGGTGATTCCTATATCAAACACTTCATTGTGGGCAGTCCAGTAGGCTTTGTCTTTCCATTGAATGAAGTTTTGGGCAGTAGATTTAAGAGAATAACCCGTAGTAAGTGACTCAGCCAAGCAGAAAGTAAGAGAGCTATCATCAGACCAAGTACCAGAAGGCTGATTATATACTTGGTAGCCTACCATATCTTTGGCAGGGTATTGAGCCATTTTTTCTCTAGAAGAAAACTCATAAGGCACACCCAAAGCATCTCCTATGGCTACTCCTAAGAGTAAGTCTAGAGTTATATTTTTCATTTTGTCTTTAATTTTTCTCTAAACTCAAGATAGGCTTTCAAGACTCCCTGAGGATCTTCGGTCTGTGGGTAATGTCCTATTTTATCAAGCAATACTACATCAGGATTGGGGATAAGCTCTTGATAACGTTCGGCTGCATGTCTGCCTGATACGGGGTCTTCTGGGCCATTGATAAGTCGTAAAGGGATATGGGTTTCTATCAAGGCATTGACCCAGCGGTCTCTGTATTTTCTTCGGTCTGCCATATAATGTATCAGTTTATGCAAAATAAGATTTCCTTTTTGGTAGTGCATCATTGACCAGAAGTGTTTGAGTTCTTCCAAACTAGGTTTACTCTCAGAACCGAATACACTACTAAAGCTATCTCTAAATTTATCTTCTCCGTAAGCTTTTGCTACTACAAAACCTATAGGGCTTTCTAATAATTTCTGGATAGGGCGGGCACGGTGCATTTCAGGAAAAATTCCTCCATTGAGTAACACCAGTGATTTTATTATCAAAGAATTATCTCCTTTTGCTTCTCTTTCATTGTGCCTAGCGAGGAGTTCTTGGGCTACTGTATCTCCGTAGTCATGGGCTAGGAGGTGTACACTATGGATGCCTAATTTTTTAAGGAGTTGCTCGTGGAGTTCGGCTTGGTCATGAATGCTGTATTTGTATTTGCGTGGCTTATCCGAAAATCCAAAACCAAGCATATCAGGTGCGATGACTTTATAACGGCTTATTACTTCTGCCCAGATAGCCTGCCAATCCCAAGAGGAAGTAGGAAATCCGTGTACACAAAGGAGAACTTCACCTTTGCCTTCTTCTCTATAAAATACTTGCTGGTGATTATAGGTGAAATATTTACCTGCTTTGTGCCAATCTCGTGGATGTATCATATTTACAGTATTCAGTATCATATTACAGTTTTATATTTCAGTGTCAGTTTCAAGGCTTCTCACTTCTCTCATTTACTTCTCACTCTTCATTCCTGAATTCTCGCTTCTCGCTTCTCACTCATCTCTCATAACTCATCTCTGATAACTTCCTAAGGAATATTCATAAACTTATGTGTTTGTAAAGAAATCTGCCATTGGGGGTTTTGTTTTACATATTCTATAATCAGAGGAAGCATTTTTTCAGATTTATCCCACTCAGGTTGCAGATAAAGTTTACACTTGGGATTTACTTTTTTGGCAAATTCTTCTGCCCAAGCAAAATCACTTTGATGATAAATAATAATCTTAAGTTCGTGTGCTTCTGTGTAAATTTCTGGAAGGGCTGCCTTGAATTTTTTGGGTGAAAAGCAAATCCAATCCCAAGAACCCGAAAGTGGATGAGCTCCTGACGTTTCTATATTGGTTTGAAAACCTGCTACTTTAAGTGCTTCTGTAAGTTCTCCGAGTGGGTGCATTAGTGGCTCACCTCCTGTAATGACTGCCAAACGCGCTGGATGCTTCTGAGCTTCTTTGATAATATCTTCAACACTAAAATGAGGATGTGCATTGACATCCCAAGATTCTTTGACATCACACCAGACACAGCCTACATCACAGCCACCTAACCTAATAAAATAGGCAGCTCTGCCACTGTAAGCCCCTTCTCCTTGCACAGTATAAAAAGCTTCCATGACAGGAAGGGTTTGGTGAGGAGTGGTTTCAAGAGAAGTATTCTGTATTTCAGAGATTTGCATGAGATTATTGTTTTGGAGCATAAATTTTCTTTAAAACAAATCGCTGTCTGAATAATTCCCCCACAAAAAAAACAGGCGAAAAATATAATAATACCAATAAAAAAGCCTCAGAAATCATAAACCCTTCTACATACATAAACCCCAATGGGATAAATAAAATAATGAGAAAAGCAGAAGCCATCAATACAAACGAAAAAATAGCAAAGAAAATCTGAGCAAATAGACCTACATCTTTTAC
Source organism: Cytophagales bacterium (assembly GCA_038248005.1). GTDB lineage: Bacteria > Bacteroidota > Bacteroidia > Cytophagales > Microscillaceae > JAABSX01. The sequence continues at coordinate 3,393 of JBBRUH010000116.1, forward strand.
AAACTTTTCTTTAAGGCGATGTGCTAAGACTGTAAAAAAACCTGTAATCGGAAATTGAAAACTCACATACGCAATCACAAAAAAAGAATTACTCAGTAATAAAATTAAACCAAAGTACATACTTTTGTTTTCTTGAAATATCAAAAAAGCAACTATCACAAATTGCAGAATAGTATGAACCCAGTAACTTTTAAAGTGTACCTTTTCTTTTTCTCCGTCTAATTTAAAATTTTCTAAAAATGCCATATTCATATTTCAGTGTCAAATAACAGTATCATTTCTTTTATTCTTTACTTCAAGTTCCCTCCCTATGGGGATTAGGGGTTTTTTCTGTGCTGCCAAAAGAGTGTTAGAGAGTAAACCTGTAATAGTCATAGGCCCTACTCCGCCTGGAACGGGGGTAATATAACTTGATTTAGGAGCTACTGCCTCAAAATCTACATCTCCTACGAGTCTATATCCACGTTTTTGGCTCACATCTTCTACTCTCGTAATGCCCACATCTATCACTACAGCACCTTTTTTAATCATATCTTCTTTCAAAAACTCAGGAATACCAAGAGCCACTATTACAATATCAGCTTGGCGAGTAATCTCAGCAATATTCTGAGTACGGCTATGGCAGAGCGTAACAGTACAGTTACCAGGATAGGTGTTTCTGCCCATCAAAATACTCATAGGCAACCCTACTATCTGACTACGACCTATCACTACACAGTGTTTTCCAGAAGTCTCTATCTTATACTGCTCTAAAAGTTTGATAATACCGAAGGGAGTAGCAGAGATATAAGTTGGGAAATTTTTGACTAATCTCCCTACATTGGCAGGGTGAAAACCATCTACATCTTTGTCAGGGTGGATTCTCTCAATGACCTTGTCCACATCTATATGCTTGGGCAAAGGAAGCTGTACGATAAAGCCATCAATGCTTTCATCTTGATTTAACTCATCAATTTTGGCAAGTAAATCAGCCTCTGAAAAATCGGCAGGATAGCGAAAGAGTGAAGATTCAAAGCCTACATGTTCGCAAGCTTTCACCTTTCCATTGACGTAGGTCTCGCTTGCACCATCATTGCCTACCAAGATAGCTGCTAGGTGAGGCGTTTTTCCTCCTTTAGCTTTCAGTATTTTGACCTCTTCTGCGATTTGAGCCTGAATCTCTAAGGAAGTCTTTTTTCCGTCTAGTAATATCATTTATATAGAATCAAGGTACCATTTTTATGTTGGGGAGAATAGAGATTAAGTAAATGAGTACTTGAAATCTCATTTCCTGCATTTTCTAATCAATCACAAAATTAAACCTAAAAAAAGCAAAGACAAACATTTAATCAAATGTTTGTCTTTGAAACTCCTTGATTTCTCAAGGATAGAGTATTTAATTATTTCAGAGATTTATTTCTAAATCTTATCAGCTATTTGTCATATTACCTCTATGGAACTTTTGTGAAGGTAACATTTACTTTGATAAACTGTATATTTCCTTGCCCAATAGGATTAGTAATCTCAATAGGAGCAGGTAAACTATTGATAGTTCCTGATATACTTGTAGAAGTAATGCTAAGATTCTCGATAGCAATCGAAAAATTTCCAGTAGGGGAGGCTGTTGTAGGCACAGTTAGTGTCAAGATAGTACGAGCTGGGTTAATAGTCCAAGTTCCTTGCTCTTCGGCAGGTGTGGTTTCATTGACACAGGTAAGATATGTTTTGCCATCACTTCTAAACTCTAAACGAGCATTTGCAGGGCCTGTACAAGGTGCTTCAGCCAAAAGAGGTTCACTTACAAAGTCTGATGCATTACCTCCAACCGCAAAGTTGAGTGGAGTACCATTATTGGTAAAACTAGCTGCTTGTGTAAAAGTAGCCAAAGTAAACTGATAAGTACCCAAAAGAGGCTCAGAAGGTGCTTCGTCATCACCACCACAGGTTGTAAATAAAAATAAGCAAGCAGTATATAAACTAAGGTTGCTTAATAGATGAAGGATATTTGTTGATTTCATGGTAGTTAAGTGATGAGTTATAAATGATGGGTGATAAGTTATCTTAGTGAGGTTTTGATAATTAGTTTTTTATAATAAGATTAGAATAAAACTAATTCTTACCGTTTGTTTAGTAAATTGTAAATAAGCGAAAATTAAGCCAAAAGAAAAAATATTTACTTTAAGCAAAAGTGAATTAGGAATAGCAATTCTTGTTTTGGGTTGTTTATTGCAATTTTTCAAAATAAAAAATAAAATAAGCCCTTTTCTGTGAAGAAAATTTGGCAAAAGTCTTCATAACCAAATTATATTCACAAAGTGAGAACTGCTCATAACTCATCACTTGTAATGGCATCAATACAGGAGAAATTTCTGCTAGTTTTCAGACAAATTATAATGGAACGGATTTATTATCTCACTATTACTTTTGACGAAATGATGAGATAGTCATTATTTGCACAGATATAAATGACTGATTAATGACAGAGTACAAATTTTCACTTGTTTTTTTCAAAAAAAATCAATGTAAATAGTAAGCATCTCATAAAAATTTATATTTTTGTGTGTTTATTACCAATCAAAACCAATAAACTTTATTTTAGATGAAAAATTATTTACTTATTTTTTTAATTAGTTTTTTGGGCTTATCACAAGTTGCTTTTGCCCAAACAACTATCACTGGCTCCATCAAAGATGGAGATGGTGAAGCCCTGATAGGAGCTAATATCTCCATCAAAGGTACGGTTACAGGAACTGTAACTGATGTGAAAGGTGCTTTTAGCTTAACTACTAACACTTCTCCCCCTTTTACACTGGTATTCTCTAGTGTAGGGTTTGCTACTAAAGAACTTGAGATTAGTGGTAGTCAATCTAACCTAGAAATGGTACTCGAAGAGACCAATTTATTAGGACAAGAGGTAGTAGTCTCAGCTTCAAGGGTAGAAGAAAGCATCATGCGTTCACCTGTAACGGTAGAGAAAATGGACATTATAGCCATTCGTCAGACTCCTTCTCCTGACTTTTATGATGGAATCGCCAAACTTAAAGGGGTAAGTTCTCAAAGTGGAAGTTTAACTTTTACCTCTATTAACACACGTGGCTTTGCTACGATTGCCAACACTCGTTTTGTACAGTTGATTGATGGAATGGATAACTCTGCTCCCTTGCTCAACTTCCCTACAGGTAACATTGTGGGTATCTCTGAGCTAGACGTAGAAAGTGTAGAGCTTGTGCCTGGAGCAGCTTCTGCTTTGTATGGTCCTAATGCCTTCAACGGTATTTTGTTTATGAACAGCAAAAGCCCTTTTGAGTATCAAGGTTTAAGTGCCAATGCTAAATTTGGCTTCACAAGTTCTAACCAAGCAGAGAGTGATGATGCTACCCCGCATGGCACTAACCCTTATAGTAGCTTCTCTATTCGCTACGCCAAGGCACTTTTTAATGATAAATTTGCATTCAAACTCAATTTCTCTATTTTAGATGCAGAAGACTGGCGTGCCAATCGTTATGATACTTACCGCACTACACAGAGTACTCTTGGACGGTCTGATAACCCAACTAGCACCACAGACCCCAATTTTGATGGTTTGAACCTCTACGGAGATGAGTTTAGAATCCCTTTTAATTTTGGAGTTCCTGCCAATGCACTTGCAGTAGCCAATGGAATTATTTCCAACCCTGCTTTTGCGAGTTCTCCTTTGGCAGCTCTAGGGCCTGGTGCACAGGGTATTATTGCCAATGCCTTGCAGACTTTAGGAAATATACAACTTCCAACAGTAGGCTTTCGTGAGCAGGACTTATTAGATAACAATGATGCTCGCAGTGTGAAATTTGATGCAGCCCTTCACTACCGTATCAATGATAACTTAGAGTTAATTTATAATTATCGCTTCGGTACTGGTTCTTCTGTCTATCAAGGTGGTGAGCGTTATGCTTTAAGAGATTTCAGCATCCAATTTAATAAATTAGAACTAAGAGGTAAAAACTTCTTTGTGCGTGCTTATGCTTCACAAACAAGTGATGGCGACTCTTACAATATGACTGCTCTAGGTACTTTTATGAATGTACGCACTGCTCCTACTTATGTAGGTACGTATGCTTCTACTCTTCTTCCTCGTTTGCTTAACTTAGATGGGCAAGGCACTACGCCTACACCTAATGAGTTAGCTGGTGCTAGAGCAGCAGTAAGAGGTGTATTGCAGCCAGGTACGCCTGCTTTTAATACTTTATTAGAAAATGTAAGAACAGATTTATTTAATCGTACACCTGCTGGTGCTGGTTTTGATGATAACTCAAGACTTTACCACGCTGAGTTTAATTATAACTTCGCTGAGGTTATCAAACCCGTAGAATTCCAAATTGGTGGTAATGTACGTAGATATGATTTATTTTCTAATGGTACTATTTTCTTAGAAAATCGAGGTGGGTCAGAGTTTGAACGAATCACCATTGATGAGTTCGGTTTTTATGGACAAGTAGCTAAATCACTTGCCGATGACCGTCTTAAATTGACAGCTTCTTTGCGTTTTGATAAGAACCAGAACTTTGATGGACAGGTTACGCCACGTGTTTCTGCGGTTTATTCAGTAGGTGCTAATCGTCAGCATAACTTCCGTACCTCTTTCCAGACTGGTTTCCGTAACCCAGATACACAAGCACAATTTATTTTCTTCCCTAGTTCTGCTGGTATCTTATTAGGAAGTACTCGTTCTAATGCAGAGCCTTTTGGTATCCACGAGGGTGGAGCTTATTCAGTAGCTTCTGTAAGAGCTTTTCAGGCAAGTGGAAATCCTGCTGATTTAGTAACTGTAAACCTACCTTACCTTAGCCCTGAAAAACTAAGTGTATTTGAGATAGGCTACAAAGGAATCATAGGTAAAAGAATGTTGATAGATGCTAATTTTTATCGTTCAAGCTACGAAGACTTTATCATAGGTCAGACTGTTCTCTCAAAAGAAGCAGTTACTACCAATGTAGGTAGTTTCCCTGCATTCACAGCTTTTCGTCCTTATGTGAATGCTTCAGAAACTATAACTTCTATGGGTATAGGCTTAGGACTGACTATACAACTACCTAAGGGTTATAACTTAACTGGTAATTATGATTGGGCTACTTTTAATGCTGATTTACCAGTAGGTAGTGAGCAAGAAATCCAGTTTAATACTCCTGAGAATAAGTTTAATATTGGTATTTCTAACAGAGAAGTAGTGAAAAATGTAGGCTTTGACTTATCCTATCGTTGGCAGCAAGGCTTTACTTGGGAGTCATCTTTTGCCCACGGACCAGTAGAGGCGTATGGTTTATTAGATGCTCAGGTGAGTTACAAAATCAAATCTATCAAGACGATGCTCAAAGCAGGTGGAACTAACCTATTAGGTAACGACTACTACACTAACTTTGGTGGTCCTTGGGTAGGTTCATTGTACTATATCTCTATCACTTTTGATGAGTTTTTACGCTAGTCAAGTATTGATAAGTTAATATTATTTTACCTAAAGGTGCAAGCGAAGACGCTTGAACAGTGGTACAGAATACAAGTACTGATAAGTTAAAATTATTTTAAAATTGAAAATTAAATAAAATGAAAAAAATAAATATTTGGCTCATTGCCTTACTCTTTTGGGGTCTGACGGCATGTAACATAGATCCAGCCCCTACTCCAGTAGCTCCTACTCCTGCTGCACCTCCTAGTGCTGGTACAGCAAATTTTACGAAGTTTGTAGCCGTAGGTAACTCATTGACAGCAGGTTTTTCTGACAATGGTCTTTTCCGTGCGGGTCAGTTAGTATCTTATCCTAATTTACTATCTCAGCGGTTTGCTTTGGCTGGTGGTGGTGCTTTTATACAGCCTCTTTTCACAACTGAGCAACGCAATGGCTCTGGTTATTTAGAGTTAGTGGGCTTGCCTTTATCAGGACCTGTTTTAGCGCCTGTTACGAATAACAGAGCCATACAGCGTTATGTAAATACTGCAGCACCTTATAGTAATATTACTGCAGCAGATGGATTTGGTACTCCTATTTTCACGCAGTTTACAGGTCCTAATCAGAATCTAGGTGTGCCAGGGCTGTTCTTAGGACAAGTAAATACTCCTGGCTTAGGAGCTGAGAATCCAGCTGCATTTAATCCATTCTTTGAGCGTTTAGTAGATAATGCTACTCCTTTTACGACTTATGCACAATATGTAACAACACAGTCTGCTGGAGCTACCTTTTTTACTTTTTGGTTGGGGAATAATGATGTTTTATTTACGGCAGCATCGGGTGGCTTAGTACCTTCTACTTCTGTGGGAACGTTCGAGACAAGCCTAGATGCAATGCTAGATATATTGACTGCCAATGGAGCTAAGGGTGTGATTGCTAATATCCCTGACGTTACAGCAGGTGCGTTCTTTAAGACTATCACAGAAGCACGTATCTTATCACAAGTAAATGCAGGACTTCCTACTGGGTTTCCTCCTTTTCAAGACTTATTTATCCAGACAGCTGCTGGTGCGAGAGCGATGGGTACTAGTGATTTACTATTATTAGGTTCACAAGCTAATTATGCTAATATTGGGAGACAGGATTTTGGAGCAGGATTACCTTTTCCTTATGGATTGCATCCTAATAATCCAATTACAACGGGAGCAGTCTTAGACTCAGATGAAGTAAATACTGTAAGAAATACTATTGCTTCTTACAATGCACTCATCTCAACAGAAGCTACTACACGTAATTTAGGATTAGTAGATGCTTTTGCTATCTTAAATCAATGGGCGGTTAGTGGCACAGGTGCAAGTTATCCCTTGAATTATGGCCTTACCTTTATAACAGGTGGGATTGCTAGTTTAGATGGCGTTCATCTTACCCCTGCTGGCAATGCTCTAATAGCCAATGAATTTTTGAAAGTGATTAATGCTAAATTTAACTCTACTTTTAGCCTTATCAATCCTCTTAACTTCAGTACCTTAGCCAATGTAAGGTATCAGTAATTAAGTATATTTTGTGATTTTTGAAAACCCTGTAAAGTTTTAAACTTTACAGGGTTTTTTTATTCGATAAATGTCCTGTCTTAATATCTAAACATCTCCATCAAGCCACCAAAAGCCCCATTTCTATGACTTGCTTTGCATCGATGGTATGGCTTGTTTCATGGATTTTAAGAGTAATCTCAGTATCGGATTGATTCTCTATTTTGACTTTTTCTTGTGAAACTTGGATATTAAGTAACACTCCTCTGTATAGAATCTTGAAAGCATAACTAGTCCATTGCTCAGGAATGTAAGGTGAAAATTGTAAAATTCCGTGTCGCACACGCATTCCCCCAAAACCCTGCACTATAGACATCCAAGTGCCTGCCATGCTAGTGATATGGCAGCCATCTTCTGTATCATTGTTGTAGTCATCTAGGTCAAGGCGAGAAGTCCTTAGATACATCTGGTATGCTTTTTCTTGCATACCAAGTTTGGCAGCCAAGATAGAATGCACACAAGGTGAAAGTGAAGACTCATGCACGGTACGAGGCTCATAAAATTCAAAATTACGACGGATAGTCTCCAAATCATAATTTTCTTCAAAGCAATAAATCCCTTGTAATGTATCAGCCTGCTTGATGAAGCAAGAGCGTAAAATTCTATCCCAAGACCATTTTTGGTTGAGGGGTAAATCTTTGGCTGGAAGGTCTTTAACCAAGATTTGTTCTTTGTCTAAGTAGCCATCTTGTTGTAAGAATACCCCTTTTTCTTTATCCTCTGGGAAGTACATATTGGCACGAATGTCTTGCCATTTAGTAGTTTCACGAAGTTCATCAAAATTGGTTTTAGTTACAAAAGCCTTGTATTTTTCGGGGTGGTTCTTTTTGACCCATTGTGTTGCATCTTCGGCATAGCCCATGCACCAAGTAGCCATTAAGTTGGTGTACCAGTTATTGTTGATATTGTTTTCGTATTCATTTGGCCCTGTTACGCCAAGCATTACATATTGCTTCTTTGCCTCAGAGTAATTAATTCTTTGAGCCCAAAAACGAGCAATTCCGAGCAATACTTCTAGACCATATTCTGCAAGGTAGTCTTCATCACCTGTATAGTTGATATAGTCATAGATAGCCCTTGCGATGGCACCATTTCTATGGATTTCTTCAAAGGTGATTTCCCATTCATTGTGGCATTCTTCGCCATTCATTGTTACCATTGGATAAAGGGCTGCACCACCCTCAAAACCTAACTTTTGAGCATTTTCTATAGCTTTTTGAAGATGCTTGTAGCGATATACGAGTAAGTTTTTGGATACTTCTGGGTCTGCCGTTGCGAGGTAAAAAGCCAAGCAATAGGCTTCTGTATCCCAATACGTGCTACCACCATATTTTTCACCTGTAAATCCTTTGGGCCCTATGTTCAATCTTTCGTCTTTACCTGTATAGGTCTGATTAAGCTGGAAGATATTAAACCTGATTCCTTGCTGTGCTGCCACATCTCCTTCTATCACGATGTCGCTATGTGTCCAGATTTCTCACCAAGCTTGTGCTTGTTCTTTTTTGAGCAAATCATATCCTTTGCTGAATGCCTGTGAGATTCTTTCTTTGGCAGTTTTTAGTAAATCTCCTTCGGCATAATCACGAGAAGTTACATTGGTAGTATATTTATAAAGAATGATTTCATCTCCAGCAGTTACATATATATCAAGGTCTATGCTTGCATATCTAGTGCGAGTTTGTGGCTGAGTATTTGGGTTAATTACCTGTCCATTTTTTAATACCTGAAATTTCATTCCAGTTACCACTACAAAACCTGTTTTTTTGGTAGAAACAGTAATATAGGCTTCATCTTCTGAGGTTTCTTCGTGGCGAGCATCCCAAAATTTCTCATCATAGTTAGAGTCTTTATTGACTACATCTCCATCAAGAAAAGGGCGAAGACTTAGTTTTCCCGAGAAATTCTCTATTTTGATACTGTATCTGATTGCACCGATTTCTTTATCAGCCATGCTCACAAAGCGTTGAGCATCTACTTTGAGTTGCTTTCCAGAAGGGAGTTGGGCAGTGAAATGCCTCTGTAGATAGCCATCTTTCATGTTAAGCACACGCAAAAAATGACTTACTTGGCATTGAGCAAGATCAAGAGTTTCATTCTCTACTTTTACATCTATTCCTATCCAATTAGGTGCATTGAGTACTTTTGCAAAATACTCAGGATATCCATTTTTCCACCAACCTACACGAGTCTTATCAGGATAATAAACCCCTGCTAAGTAGCTCCCTGAGAGGGTTTCTCCACTAAATGCTTCTTCAAAATTGGCTCTCTGCCCCATGTGACCATTGCCAATACTGCATACACTTTCAGAGATGCAGTTGTACTCAGGCATCAATCCTTCTTCTATGATGCACCATTCGTCTTTTTTGAGATAATTTTTCATATTAAAATGCTAAATTGTAATTTCTAATGTTAAGTGCGTTAAAATATATTTTTTGGTAGTTAATGTTTTATCAAGTGAACCTCATCCTAAGTAAGAAATGAGTTATAAATTATTACGATGTTGCCTACGTCTTCACAAGCAGGTAATCCTAAAAGATGGTTTGTGAAGACACAAACCACGGAAATGAAGACACAAACCACGGAAATGAAGACACAAACCACGGAAATGAAGACATAAACCACGGAAATGAAGACACAAACCACGGAAATGAAGACACAAACCACGGAAATGAAGACATAAACCACGGAAATGAAGACATAAACCACGGAAATGAAGACACAAACCACGGAAATGAAGACACAAACCACGGAAATGAAGACACAAACCAC
>JBBRUH010000117.1:0-13118 GCA_038248005.1 Cytophagales bacterium
CGCCCTCGCGGATCATGTGCTCGACCGCATTGCCGCCTGCGCCGCCGACGCCGACCACCTTGATTACCGTCGAACCGGTTTCCGCTGACACTACTTCCTCAAGTTCAAACATTTTCGCCTCCTGAAAAGACCAGCCAAATCAAAAATTCCTATCTTGCAAGTAGCCGCAGCGGCTGTTGTGTTGCTTGGTATTTCTTGGGCTATTTGGATGAATATAGAGCCTGAAAAACCTCAAATGGTTCAAATTGAAACCCAAGAAACTGGCAAAAATATCATATTCTCAGATGGTTCTAAAGTGTTTTTAAATAAAAATAGCCGACTCGAATATCCAAAGAAATTTAGCGAAAATCAAAGAATTATCTCTCTTTCAGGGGAAGGTTTTTTTGAAGTAACTCCTTCTAGTGTGCCTTTTATCGTCAAGACAAGTAGTTTTGAAGTCAAGGTATTGGGTACTTCTTTTAATGTAAAAGCATACACTGAAGCAGAAGAGCAAGAAGTCATCGTAAAGACAGGCAAAGTAGCCGTAAGCTCAAACTCTAAAGAAATATTGCTTTTACCCAACCAAAAAGCTGTAATCAAAGAGCAGGCTGCTGAGATACAAAAATCTGAAAATACCAATCCCAATTATGATAGCTACCAAAGCAAAGTCTTCGTTTTTGAAGCTACTCCTCTCTCAGAAGTCATTACTCAACTCAATACAGTCTATGGAGCTGAGATTATACTAAATAATGAACTGCTAGGCAAATGCCCTCTCACCGTTACTTTTAAAGAAGAATCCCTTGAGAATATCCTCGAAATCATTGTAGAAACCTTATCTTTACAGCTCAAAAAAGAAGGAATAAAGATTCTACTTTCTGGAGAATCTTGCTAAATCAACAACTGATTTATGAGGTACTTACAAAGGCTTTTGGGAGCTTTTTTATGTCTATTGATGGTCTGTTTTTCAGGCTTTGCTCAGACAGCAAGTGATGATTTGGTAAGCCTGCAAGCCAAGCAACAACGGCTAGACCTTGTGCTAAAAGACATTGCACGACAAACTAATAAGACTTTCTCCTATACCTCTTCAACTATCAATGTAGAGCAAAAAATCACGATTTCTATCACACGAAAGCCTTTAAAAGAAGCCTTAGATTTAATTTTTGAAAATAGGATTGCCTATAAAATAAAAGGGAAATATATTATCTTATCTCCTCAATCACCTCCCAAAGACGAACTCAGAAAAATAACGATAAGAGGATATATCAAAGACAAAGAAACTCGGCAAAACATAGCCTATGCCAGTATCTATGAATCAAGCCAACTTGTAGCAAGTCTTAGCAATCAAAATGGCTATTTTGAGATGAAATTATCTGCTACTGAATCTCCACAAAGAATTGCCCTCACTGTCAGCAAACAACAATACTGGTCTGAGGATGTGCGACTACTAGGAAATCAAGACCAGTTCTTGAATGTAAATCTTCTCTCTCAAAGATTAGATTCAATTCATTCAGTGGGTGGTGAGATTGACCCCAATAAAATTCCTAAGGAAGGTGTCAAAATAGAAAATGTAGAAGTTCCTCTCAGTGAAGAATCAGAGTTAAAACAATCTATTCGCCGAAATTTTGCCAGGATTGCTTCTCCAGTAGCCGATTTTTTCTTGTCTATGAAGCAAAAAGCTCACATAAACAACCTAGACAGCACTTTTTCAAATCCCATTCAGCTTTCTATTTTACCTTCCTTAGGCACAAATCAGTTTCTAGGAGGAAACACCATTAATGATGTCTCTTTTAATATCATAGGAGGCTACAACAAAGGCGTAAATATCATGGAAATAGGCGGCATTTTTAACATCATCCGAGAAGATGCTCGTTATTTTCAGATGGCTGGCGTGAGCAATATGGTAGGAGGAGATGTTTATGGTTTGCAAGCAGGTGGAATACTTAATATAGTCAAAGGAAATATATTTGGTTTGCAGGCAGGTGGAGCTTTTAATATGACTGATGGAGATATTATAGGTTTACAAGTAAGTAGCATTTTTAATATTGCTGATGGAGATATTATAGGCTTGCAAGCAGGAGGGATTTTTAATATTGCTGGTAAAGATATTACAGGTCTGCAAGCTGCGGGGCTTTTTAATATCAATAAAAAATCTATCTTAGGAGGGCAAGTAGCTGGGATTATTAATCTTCGTCCTTCAGAGTTACGAGGAGTACAAATAGCAGGATTGATTAATTTATCAAAAAAACAGAGAGGTTCTATTCAGTTAGCAGGGTTACTCAATCATACACACCAAGCAGAAGGAGGATTTCAGATTGGTCTGATTAATATTGCAGATTCGGCACATCGCTTAGTTCCGATTGGTCTGTTGAGTTTTATCAAAAAAGGAGATGGCTATAAAAGAATAGAACTTTCTGTGGATGATTTACTCAATACTACCCTCTCTTTTAAAACAGGAATCTCTAAATTTTATAATATTCTGACTGTGGGAATGCCTTTTAATATAATAGAGAAAACATCTTATCTAGTAGGCTATGGATTAGGCACTACTTTTTTTGAAAAATCTTCTTGGAGTATTGATATTAATTTGATGGCTTATCAGGTAGTGCAAGCAAAAGATACTTGGTTTAAGAGTGGATTATTTAAAGGAAGTCTAGGGGTAGAAAAGAAACTAGGGAAACGTGTTAGCCTTGCTATTGGAGGGGGACTTAATTATTGGCGAAATGAATCTGGCTATGAGTTTGAGCGATATTATGCCAAGAAACCTTCCCTAATTATCCGTGAATCTAGCACTGATACCTATAAAGATATGCTTTGGATAGGCTATCAAGGTGGATTAAGGTATATTTTTTAAAAAAAACCACGTTTTTTTAGCCTTCACATAGGGGTATAAACAAAGTAGATTGTCTTGGGTATGAATTTAAGAAATAATAACCCAAAATCATGTACTTTATGAAAAATCAATTTATTAAAATCCCTTTACTCATTCTCTTCATTTTAGGCTTGAATCTTAGCTTTGCCCAAGAGCCTCCTGTTTACAAAACTATCTTTAAGAATAGAGGAAAAGTCTCAGGTTATGGCACACTGTTGCAAGAACTCTCTTTTAGCACTAATCCATCATCCAAAATCGGCATGTTCTATTCAGTAGGCTTAGAAGGTGGAGTGCTTTTTAATCAAAGCTTTTACTTTGGTGTTTTCGGGATTTCATCCGTAGCTCCTTATAACATCGGTAAAGAGTCTGGATTAGCCAATGACCTAATGTTTGTCCAGGGTGGGTTCAATACAGGTATTAAGCTGATGCCCAACAAACCTATTCACTTAAATATAGGGGTACGTACTGCTTACGGACATCTTCAGCAAATACCCGAATGGTATGATGGCTGGGATAATATAGGAAATGAAAACTATCCTTATCAATCTTCTTTTACGCTTACACCTCATGCCAGTGTTGAGATTAACTTTTTTAGATGGATGCAAGTCAACTTTGGCGTAGGCTACAGACGTGTCTTAGGCGATACCAACTTTGGGATTTCTAACAGTGATTTAAGCCAAACCAACATACAGCTAGGTGTCAGCTTTGGAGGCTTTGGCTCACGCTATCGTAATTCTGTTCATTTTAATAATTGATTAGAAGATTATCAAACCCTTGGTTCGTATCTTCATCAATAATGGTTCATGAAGACACGAACCACGGAAAAATCACCTTTAAAACCAAAATCTGGTTCGTGTCTTCACGAACCGAAATTAATAAACCAAAACCCATATAACCATGAAAAATTTAAAATTAATTATTTTCGGATTGAGTTTTTTAACACTCATTAGTTCTTGCCAATTGCGTGAGGATATTGGTCCCATCCAAGAAAGTCAAAAGATATTTCAAGTCAGTAATTTTGACAAACTCAGCATGGGAGATGCCTTTAAAATAGAAGTGATACAAGGAACTCAGTTTAGTGTAACAGCAAGTGGCGACCGCCGTAACTTGGATGATTTGATTGTAGAAGTTTTTGATGAAGAACTCCGAATCAGATACAACAACAATCGCAATCGCCAATATCAGACACAGATTTTTATCACGATGCCTACCCTCACCGAAGTAGATTTTGGAGGAGCTTCTAACTCGGAGATTTCAGGATTTGATGGAATCACAGCGTTTAAAATGACTCTTTCGGGTGCTTCAGAGTCTGAGTTAAATATCAATGCAGATAAGCTAATTTTAGTTTTATCAGGAGCTTCACAGCTTTCGGCAGAGTCGGAAACTAGCCAAGAAATATTGGCTGACTTGTCAGGAGCATCTACACTCAATATGTTTGCTTCGGCTACTCTCTCTGCCAATCTAGAACTTTCTGGGGCGAGTGATGCAAAAGTAAATGTTACCAATGAATTAGAAGTCAAAGCAAGTGGTGCAAGTACTGTCCGCTATCGTGGTACACCTAGTGTTAGCACAGATTTGAGTGGTGCAAGTCAGGTTATTCAAGATTAAAAAGTTGAAGGACTGATTTAATGAAGTCTGATACCGTTGTCAATATCTTAACTATGATTTAAAATGATTTTCTGAATGTTATGATTGTTTTTCAGATTAAAGAGAACAAATCATAGGCTATCAAAAAACTAACAAAAATCATAGTTAAGAATATGATGAAACTAGCACTGAAATATGATACTGTTAATTGAATTAGTCTGCTTAAATTGATTCAATAAAACATGAGTTAACCTCGATTTTATGTGCAATATTAAAGTTCTAGCAGAAAAACAGATTAAATTTTACCTTTATTTGTCATCCCACCTAAAAAATTTAGAAAAAAATAATACTTTACAATTTTTGTCAAAACATTTTTATAAATCAAATACTTTAAAATATATATAGATATTTTGTGAGCAAACATACTTGAAAGATAAAATTTTTAGTATATTATGTATATATTCTGTTAATTCTTGAAATTTAACTAAAAAAAAAGTAATTGTATCTTAAATTTGTAATACTGTTTTAAAGTTTAATAATCCCTAATAAAAATGGCTGTATTAATTTTCTTCGTTCTTCATTGGTATTTATCATTATTTTGCCAAACCTTCTTTCTCCACCGATATGCTGCTCACAAGATGTTCACCATGTCTAAGTTTTGGGAAAGATTCTTTTTCGTGCTCACTTTTGTAACTCAAGGTTCTTCATACCTGAGTGCTTATGGCTATGGCTTGCTACATCGCTTGCACCATGCTCACACAGATACTGAGCTAGATCCACATTCTCCAAGTTATGACAAGAACGCTTTTGCGATGATGTGGCGCACCAAAAATGTATATTCTGACATTTTAAATGACAGATTAGACATAGATGAGAAATACAAAAAAGACCTGCCTCAGTGGAAATGGTTTGATACTTTTGCTGATTGGTTGGTAGTGCGTATTGCTTGGGCTTGTGCTTACATTGCATTTTATTACTTCTTCGCTACTGAGTGGTGGATGTTTGCCTTAGTGCCTGTTCATATCTTGATGGGACCTGTACATGGAGCTATCATCAACTGGTTTGCACACAAATACGGCTATGTAAACTTCAAGACTGAAGATACTTCTAAAAACTTCTTGCCTGTAGATATTATCATGATGGGTGAAGCTTATCATAATAATCACCACGTATATGGCTCAAGAGCTAACTTTGGTGTGCGTTGGTTTGAAATTGACCCTGTATATTTGATTATTCTTGGTCTAGATAAACTCCGTATCATTCGTCTAAAAAACAAAAAAGCACAGCCTGTAATGGTAGCAAAATAGTTTTTGACGAGATTTAACAGTCTTTAATTATTGCCTTCTCTGACGATGCTTGTTCCAATGGTACAAGATAAACATCGCTTGGGAAGGCAATAACTTTTATGAAGCTCCAGCAATGCCTGTGAATCAAAAGCAGTCTTTACCTTCAGACCTAGCTTACCCCACATTTTTAAAATTTTATTGTTTTCAGCAGGGAGATTCTCTAGATGAAGAATAGCTTGCTCCATATATGCTGATTGGTCTTTGGCTTGAGAATACGCCGCTAAAAGAGGCACAGCAGTATTGATGATGATATTTTCAATAGAGCCTAGCCCTAAGCTACTCACCGTCTTGGTAGCTGGTTTTGCAAAATGATAATGTGTCTGCCAATAACTTGATTGCTTTATTCTAAAATCTTTCTTTAATTCTTCTGAACTTCCTTGAATGAGCTTTGCAAATAAATTATCTGTTTGATTGATGAGTTGTGCAAATTGTGCTATTCGGATAGTCGGAAAATTAGGTGGACGCATTCTCAAAAACTTCCACTCTACTTCTGAGATAATGTGCGAATTAAGTTCGTATTTTTTAGCTAAAAATTGATATTCTTTTTTGATATTTTTAGGATAGTCTTCTGCATCATCTTCCTCTAATATTTTCAAAAAACCTGCTTGCCCAAATAACAAAGCTTCTATTTGAGATAAATCCCCTCTATGTTTCTGTAATACTTTGAGAGGAAGATTTTGTGCTAATCGTAAAAAAGGAGCCGCATTGGTTTTAAAGCCAAAGTTCTGAGCCAAAAGCTGATAAGCCGTTTCCTCCCAGTTTTTTTGGTTTGCTTCCCAAAGATTGAGGACGTGTTCCCCTTTTTTTTCTAATCTTTGTATGAGTGCTTTGTCTAGCATAGTGAGATGATAAAGCGATTTTACCTGAGCAAAATGCCGATGACAAGGAATATCTCCTAGCTCTGCTTGTAGAGATTGATAGCTATAAAGCATCTTAGGATTTACACGATTTTTTAAAATAAGTGTAGGAATGCTCGTTTCGTCATTGCGTCTAATGGCTTGATTTTCTTCCCAAACTACATGCAAGATTACATTGTTATAAGCTATATTTTGCTCGTGTCTGTGCTGTTGCCAGTCAGATGCCTTGAGATGAATCTCCACATTACCTGCCCAATCTATGTCTTCAATTAAGATTTTAGCAAACTCAAAGTCAGGCCCAGCATCTTGATTTAAAGAGCCTGCTGAGATAATCTGCAATGATTTGCCATCAGAAGTAGTCAAATCGTGGGCATCAAAATATTGAAATTGCCAGATAAAGGATAAAAAATCTTCACGCATGTTAAATAAGTTATTGAGAGATCAATATGACCGCCAAAGTCAATAAATTTGTAAAATAGAAATAATGGATGTTTTTTTCTTCAAAATAGTTGCGGGTTTATAGACTTAGTAAAACATTAAAAATAAGCTAATCAGTATTATGTACTAAAATTCTCATTATCAGACAATTAAGAACCAATAATTCATAACTTATATCTCTACAAAAAATAACTTATTGACACCTTTTAAAACTAAATCAATTTCATCATCATCAATCTGAGTTTTAAAAAACAAGTAATTCTCAATAATCTTACTTCTTTTAATATGAATAAAGGAAAAGATTTTAAAAGTTGAAGACACAAGGTAAAATAGGTTATCAAGTTCCTATATTTAAAGGTTTTCATTTAAAGTGGTAAGATTAGTGCCACAGAACTCTTGTTTTGCATCTTTATTAGTTAATCACAAGTCTAAGACATTAACCTTACCCCAAACTAAGAAATCTGTAATAACAAATAACAAGACTCTACTCTATCTTCTTATTATTACTTCCAGCGATGACTTTATAACCTACATAGAGTCCAGCACCGATAAGAGCATATTTTAATACAACCCAAAGGATTCCAAATATGCTGCCTACTAAGCCAAAACCCAAGAAGATGGCGGCTATAATGAGAATGGTTTTTAATATATTGTTCATGTTTGTTGTTTTGGTTTAAAAGTAAAGGGATAAATTTTTTTAAATAAAATGCTTATTATGAGTTGATTATAACGTAAGAACCAATCTCTTACTTATTTTGGTTAATGGTCTAAATTTAGTAATAATTCTTTACAATTAAAATTACTAAATTTAACGGATAGTTTACTCTTTTAGATTTTAAAATTTTGCTTGAAGAGATAAAATAAAATTTCTACCTGCTGCCGCAATGCCCGAACTATAAGGACGGTAGCGGCGGTCTGTTAGGTTTTCTAACCCTGCATTGATGAGCCATTGCGGAGTGAGTTGGTAGCTTGCTTTCAGGTTAAGTGTAAGCCATGAAGGGCTGTAGGGGTTTCCATCACTATCTTTGGCAAATAAGTGAGGACTATCTCTCCCATCTTGCGAAAGGCGAGCATAGCTTATCTCTCCATTGTAAAGAGCATAGAAATCTAATTTTAATAATTTAGCTACATAACGCACCCTAAATACTCCAAAGAAAGGAGCAGCATGACGCAAAGGACTGATTTCACCATTGTCTAATTCTTCTTGCCCTCTCTGATAATTAAGGCGAGTAGAAAGGCTTAACCCTATAGGCAAATCATAGTCTAAGCCTAGCTGAATGCCATATACTTCGACTTTGGCTGCATTTTGGAGGGCTTGTATTTGACTCAATTCACCCGAATAGACAAGGCTATCTTCTCCATTTAAGGTATAATCTCGGCGTACTAAGGCTTGATCAAGATAAGTATAATAAGCACTTATATCTATTTTCAGAGATTTTCCGAAGCGTTTGGCAATGCCTATTTCTGCATTGTAGGCATATTCGGCTTGCAGGGTAGGGTTAGGAACAATGACTGAGCCAGGTGTAGAGTCAAATATTTTACCAATGTCATCAATATTAGGTGCTCGGAAGCCTGTGGCTAGATTTGCCTTTAAAATATATTTTTGATTGGGTTGGTAAGTAAGCCCTACACTACCTGTAAGGGCTGATTTTCGGAGAGTAGCATTTTCAAAGGGCAAAGGAAAAAGGGTAGTGTCAAACCTACTATTCAGCCCAAAAGCATTGTATCTAGCCCCTATTTGCCAAAATACTTTTGGGCTAAGTTGCTGTTGATAAGTCAAATAAGCCGCATAAGAACCCCAGTTAGAGTCAGGATATCGTGCCGCGGCGATGCTTTGACTTTGAGTAGTGATGTTTTCATCTGTGCCTTGCGAATTGACTTGATTATAGACCAACTCTAAGCCATACAATAACTGCCTATCAGCATCAAAATTTTTATTAAAATCAAGGTTTGCCGAAAAAGCATTGACTTTCTCTAAGCGAGTACGGCGGATAGGGTCATTAAAATTTCTATCTATGCGACTTTCTTCAAAAAGCTGATGTGCAAGCCTAAGCGTCATAAAATCATAGAAAGGAGTCGTTTTTTGATGTTTGATGGAAAGGTAATTCATCATCCAAATCTGTGGCCCATACTGCCATTCGGCACTTCGAGGTTGTCCATTGCTACGAGTGCGGATGAGTCTATCATAGCGTGCATACTCCGAAGTAGCAGAATAATGAAAAGCATACTGCAAATCCCATTGCTTAGAAGGCTGAAAACGTATCTTTTGCATGAGATTAATTTGAGAATAAGCCGTAGGGTTTTGGACTTGAGGCTTGGGATTAGGGATAACCACATCGGTATCATTCTGACGCTCTACATAAAATGTGCGGAGATAATCTTCTGGCCCATTGCTTCCCATACGCAAATCTCCAAATTGATAACTAGAAATGCTACTCAAAAAAGCCCATTTCTTTGTGCCTAGATTGATGTCAAAATGCCCTGTACGCTCATTATTGGCACTAGAATACCTCAAAAGTGCTTGTCCATTTACATTCAGCTTATTATCTTCTCTGCCATTGAGTTCTGGGTTAAGCGTTTGAAAACTCATCACTCCCCCAATGGCATCACTGCCATACATCACTGAGCCTGTTCCGAATAATATCTCCGTATCTTCTAAGGCAAAGGCATCCAAAGAAATGACATTTTGAAGATTTCCACTTCTAAAAATAGCCGTATTCATCCGCACACCATCCACAGCAATCAAAAGGCGATTGGTAGAAAAACCACGAATCATAGGGCTTCCTCCTCCCATTTGGCTTTTTTGGACAAATACTTCTCCTGAAAACTCCAATAAATCTGCTGTAGTCTGTGGGTTTTGCAAGCTTACTTCTTCTCTAGTAACCTTGCTAATATGGGCAGGCACTTGATTGCTAGACTGTCGCCAGCGAGTTGCTGACACGACAATTTGATCTAGTGAGGCATCCGACTCGGTCAGATAAACCACAAAATCCATTTCTGCCAAAGCTTCGTAACTGGTTTGTAAAGTCTGATAGCCTAGCAATCTAATCTGAATCTGTGTAGCTTCTTTGAGGGAAGAAATATCTGCTTTTCCTTGTGCGTCACTGACTACAAATCCTTTGAAATTCTCAGCAGAAACTGTAGCCAATTGAAGAACTTTTTGGGTATTTTTGTCTTTAATCGTAAGCGTCTGAGCGTAGGCTATTGGACTATATAAGAAGATAAATAAGTAAAATAAAAACCTTATCATTGTCATTTGTTTTTCAATTAATTCAAAGATAATCTTCTAATTTGGCGTTCTTTGTTAAAACAATACTAATTTTAAATCAATCCCTTCCGGAATGCCCGGTTTAAGCAAACAAATAGCTGTTTATGTTAAAGTTTTTCTACTCACATTCGCCTTGTGGTTTGGGAGTGTAATTGCTTTGTATGCCCAAGAGGATGATATCCGATGCCGCTGGGTAACTACAAAATTAGATACTTTTCAGCTAGATACTTTGAGTATTTTGCCTGCTAGTTTACAAATAAAAACACCTGCCCAATCTAACCTAACACTCAATTATGACCTCAACACAGGTCAAGTCATTTTGATAGGAGAAGCGTCTGTAGATTCTATAGAAATTTGCTATCGAGTCTTGCCTTTTGACCTAGCTAAGAGACGCTATCATCGAGACCCGCTTCGCTATGATTCTTTAGAAAGATATTCTGATGAGTTATATAGATTTCCTACTCCTTTTGTGCGTCCTCGTGAAGAGATTTTTAAATTGGAAGGTTTACAAAAAAGTGGCAACCTCACACGGGGAATCTCCGCAGGCAATAACCAAAGTGCTTTTGTAAACTCTTCCCTCAATCTACAAATAGAAGGACAACTGAGTGATGAAATCTCTATTTTGGCAAATATCTCAGACCAAGATGTGCCTTTTCAGCCCGAGGGAAATACCTTACAATTACAAGAGTTTGACAGGGTATTTGTGCAGTTATCGCACCGATTAGGCTCAATGACAGTAGGAGATGTGGTGCTGAAGCACAAAGAAAATTATTTTTTAAAATACTATAAAAATGTGCAAGGAGGGATTTTAGATGCTAAATATACCATAGGAGAAAAGAGTAAAGCCAATACTTCGGTGGGTTTTGCCGTAGCCAAAGGAAAATTTGCCTCTATCTCTGTTCCTCCACTAGAAGGCGTGCAAGGCCCTTACAGATTAACAGGACCTAATGGAGAGCGATTTATCATCATTCTTGCCAATTCTGAGAAAGTCTATATCGATGGCAAGCTCATGACCAGAGGTTTTAATTATGATTATGTCATTGATTATAATCTTGCCGAAATTATTTTTAATACCAATATACAGATTACCCAATTTACAAGGATTCGGATAGATTTTGAATATTCGGAGCAGAATTATACCCGTACTATTTTCACAGGAAGTCATTACCAGAATTTTAAAAAATTAGATTTCTTCTTCAATATTCACCGTGCTTCTGATAACCCAAGAAATCCTATTATTCGCCTTTCTGATGAAGATAGATTGCTTTTGAGCAATGCTGGAGATGGCTTAGGGCTAGTCAATGGCGTGGATTCGGTGGGCTTTAGAAGCGACGCTGTATTGTATGAGCAAAGGGATACACTCACCGTAGAAGGAGTTTTGTATGAAAATATTTGGGTCTATTCTACCAATCCAAATTTAGCAATCTATCAGGTTAGTTTTACAGAAGTGAGAGCAAATCAAGGGGATTATGTCCGCCTTAATAATACCATTAATGGACAAGTATATGCTTGGCAAGCCCCTATTAATGGAGTTTCACAGGGTAATTTTATTGCTCGAAGGATAGTACCTACTCCCACACAACAGCAACTTATGACGGCAGGAATTGCCTATAATCTAAGTGAATCTGACAGAGTTTATCTTGAGGGAGGAATTTCTAGCCAAGACAATAACCGTTTTTCTGATTTAAGCAACGCCGATAATCAAGGACAGGCTTTTAAAGTAGGCTATCTAAATGAGGGCAAAGCACTTCCCTTTGGGAAAGAATTATTCTGGTCAAGTCACCTGAGTTTTGAGCATAACACCCGATTTTTTAGACCGATTGATAGATTTCGCTCCATAGAGTTTAACCGAGACTGGAGCATTCAGACCGATACCAACCGAATCGCAGACAATATTCTTAACCTAGAAGGAGGACTCCGAAAAAATCAACTCAACTTTGCCCAATACCGATTTACTTATAGAAAAAGAGGAGAAGAGGCAGATGGTTGGCAACAAGATTTACATCTTAAAAAAGAACTAGGTAAATTTATTTTGAGCTATGATATGTTTTTGCTTCGTAATGTGCAGGATAGCATTCGCTCAGATTGGAAGCGATTCGGGGCAGATATAGGCTACAGAATAGGGGGAAGCCAAGTAGGCTACAGATTTATGCAAGATAAAAATCAAGTGCTAGTGCCTCAGCTAGATTCGGTCATTCAGACAGCGATGAATTTTGATCAACATCAGCTTTATTTTCAGACTTCTGACACAAACAAAGTGAAACTTAGTATGGATTTTAGCCTAAGAGAAGATAATCAGCCAAGAGAAGGCAGACTAGTTCGCAGTCTTTACTCTCAAAATGCCAATCTTAGATTAGAAGCTAGGCCCAATGCCAATCAGCAAATTGCGCTTACGATGACCTACAGACGTTTGGAAAATACCTTAGACTCTATCCCCAAAAACAATGAAAATAACCTAATGGGAAGACTAGACTGGAATGCCAATTTCTGGGAGAAACATGTGCGTTCGGAGTTAAGCTTTGCGACTCTTACAGGACGAGAGCTTCAGAGAGAATTTGTTTTTCTGCAAGTGCAGACAGGCGTAGGGACGCATACATGGCGAGATGATAACCAAGATGGAGTCCAAGATTTGGAAGAGTTTTACCTTGCCATTAACCCTGATGAGCGACAATATATCAAGGTTTTTGTGCCTACGGACAAATACATAGAGGCTTTTATCAATAACTTTAGCTACAGACTCAACTGGCAATCCCCACGCAACTGGCAAACTAAAA
>JBBRUH010000118.1:0-13018 GCA_038248005.1 Cytophagales bacterium
AGGCTACTAAGGCTATCTTCTAAGGCAAAATGTGCATAAGGGTCATATTCATCAGTGAAAACATATCCATAATAAAGCATCAAAAAATCAATTTTTCGGAGCGATTTTGGTTCTTCCTGAAATGTTTTGATAAGTGTAGGGTAGTAATAAACCCCTTCATTATCCGCAATCATACCACGGATAGTAGATAAAGAAATGCCTTGAACTTCTATTTCATCTACTTGTGCAAAGGTATTAAAGGAAAAAAAAACTATTAAGATTAAAGAAAAACTACTTTTTATCATAAAATTTTCTGTTGAAAAATCAATTTAAGAATATGCCAAATAAACGAAATTTTGGTCTTAAATGGTTTATTTTAATGGATTAAATAGTTATAAAAAGTCTTTTTGATAGGAGACTTTTTTAAAAATTAGTTAAAGGGTATAAACAATAGTGGTTTTAGAAATAAAAAAAGCCACTGAAATCTAGTTTCAATGGCTTTGGAGTGTGATTTCGCTGGGGTTCGAACCCAGGACCCATACATTAAAAGTGTATTGCTCTACCAGCTGAGCTACGAAATCATTTGTTTAAGTAAATGATTTGTTCCAAAAAAATGTTTTAATTTGAAAGTGATTTCGCTGGGGTTCGAACCCAGGACCCATACATTAAAAGTGTATTGCTCTACCAGCTGAGCTACGAAATCATTATTTTTTTTGGTAATTAAAAGTATTTTCCCTTAATTGGATTGCAAAAGTATTTAATAAACTGCATAATGCCAAGTAAAATTTTTCTTTTTTTTCTTATTTTTTTGCTAATCTTGTCTGTAAGCCCTTTTTTGGGGGCTTTTGAGAATAGAATAGCTAAGGCAGATAGCCTTTTTGAGCAAGGGAACTATACAGATGCACTATCTATTTACACTAATTTCTTTGAAAAAACCCAAAAAGCATCGACACAAATGCTTTTAAAGATGGCTTTTATTCACGAAGGTTTGGAGCAATATACAGAGGCTTTGTATTACTTAAGTTTATATTATCACCAACATCCTTCTTTTGAGGGGTTAGAGCATATGGAGTCCTTAGCACAACGACAAGGTTTAAAAGGATATGAATATTCTGAATTAGATTTTTTTAAGACATTTTATTACCGTTACTTTGAAGAAATATCTTTGTTTCTATTATTATTGGGTGGTTTTTGCTTTTTAATTTTATTGTATATTTTATTTAGAACTTGGTATGTACCTCGTTACTATCCTATTTTACTTTTATGTTTTTTGGTGATGGCATTTAGCTTAATTGTGTTTACAAAGCAACCTCCCAAAGCCATTGTTTTTAAAGATCAAACCTATCTCATGAAAGCTCCCTCAGCCGCTGCAGAGGTGAACAATATAATTAATAAGGGGCATAAAGTCAATATCTTAGGTAAACAAGATGTATGGTATAAATTACTCTGGAACAATCAAACGGTTTATGTACATCAAGATAACCTGCATCTTGTTTTTTAAAAAAATACAACTTTTGCTAGAATAAAGGAAATCACTCGAAAATAGCCTTTGGTACAAACACAGGAGTTTTACCTCATGGCGACAATGCCAAAGAGTTTGGTTTTATGGTTTCTGCAGGGATTTCTCCTATGGATGCTATCAAGTCTGCCACGATGGAATCAGCCAAACTTCTTCGCATAGAAGATTAATTAGGAAGTATAGAAGCAGGAAAACTAGCTGATTTAGTGGCAGTGAAAGGGAATCCCTTAGATGAAATTACCATCTCAGAGAACATTAGTTTTGTGATGAAAGATGGAAAGGTATATAAGATGGAAGAGAAGAAGGTAGAGTAAAAAAGTCCATTTACTAGGATATAATAAAGTATCCTAGTAAATGGATTTTTCAATAGAAGGTAAAAAATTTTAATTAATTTTTCTAGCTTTTCCTGTCTGAACATCAAACTCAACTGTTTTTAAAAAATCTGCCATTTTTTAGATGAAGTATAATCGTGATTTTGCTATCAATCCATTAGAGCTGTTACACACTGGTTATCAACACTTTACTTTTTTGTAACCATATAGGTACATAGAAAATATAGGGAATTGCTTACGAAAAGCTCCTGTATTAGGCAGCAAAGCTTATCATCCTAAGATTCTCAAATAAAAAATTGACATAAATAATTGAAAATCAAAAAGTAACAACTCTATTCATCACTTTCGCTATAATCGTCATAATCAATCTCTACAAAATAAGAATAACTTGTCTTTATAACATCTTGTGCAAAAACAAAATGTGAGTAATGAGACATAAAATAAGAAGTGTAAAAGTTCGCACGAGGTTATTTATTTAGAGTGAGTTAGACACCATTATAACCATGTAACCAAATAAAATTACATAATAAAACAAAGAATTAATATAACTATTTGCTAATACCTTTCTTCTCTATTATTTTGCAAAAAGCTGACTAATATCTTTAAAGGCTTTAAATTCTAAGGCATTGCCTTCTGGGTCTAAGAAAAACATAGTAGCTTGCTCACCTACTTCGCCTTTGAAACGTAAATAAGGCTCAATCACAAACTGGGTGTTGTTGGCTTTTAGTTTTTCAGATAGCTCAATCCAGACATCCCACTCTAGCACTACTCCAAAATGAGGAACAGGCACCTGATGCCCATCTACAGAGCTAAAAACTGGCTTTTCAGAGTTACTCGTTGCTGGTTTTTGATGTATTACAAATTGATGACCAAAAAAATCAAAATCAACCCAATGTGAACTACTTCTACCCTCAGAACAACCTAAGACATCTCTGTAAAACGTTCTACATTTCTCTAAATTGGTTACTGGAATGGCAAGATGAAAAGGACTCATATTATTACGTTTATAATGGGAAAATATTAAAGGTGCAATGTTAAAAGAATTACTCTACATCTGCAAACTACGAGAATAAACATCTTCTTTTTGCAAAAAAATGAAGATAGAAAAGATATTAAAAAACCTGACTAATTACTTAATCAGGCTTCTTTTTAAGAAGAGAAATTTGCTCTATGCAAGTGTTTAGAAGAAAAGTTTTATCTTATAATCATTAATTCTTTTTACCTGAAAACTTATTCTTGGTTTACCAAACCTTCTATTAAGACGCTGATTTGGTTGTTTAAAATTTCTACTACACCACCTTCTATCATATATTCTTTTTGACCTTCGGATACTGTATTAAGCATCATTTTGCCTTTGTTGAGCGTACTAATAAGTGCAGCGTGATCTTTCAAGACTTCAAATTCTCCGCTAATACCAGGGAATTTGGCTTGATTTACTTCTCCTTCAAATACTTGTTGTTCGGGGGTGATTACTTTTACAAACATAATATCTCAGTATTAAAACAAAAATCGGGTAAATGCCCGATTTTTGGTAATGGTCTATATTTATTAATTTTTTTCAGCAGCTTCTTTGAGCATTTTTTCACCTTTGGCGATGGCATCTTCAATAGTACCTACTAAGTTAAAGGCGGCCTCAGGGTATTTCAGTAAGCTGTCATCTTCTAGCAGCATACGGAAACCTTTGATAGTATCTTTGATATCTACTAGCACACCTTTAAGACCAGTAAACTGCTCTGCTACGAAGAAAGGCTGCGACAAGAAACGCTGAATACGACGAGCTCTGTTTACAGTTTTTCTATCTTCATCAGAAAGTTCATCAAGACCAAGGATAGCAATAATATCTTGAAGTTCATTGTATCTCTGTAGTGTCTGCATTACCTCTTGAGCTGTATCATAATGTTCATCTCCTACCACATCACGAGTAAGAATACGTGAAGTAGAGTCAAGAGGGTCAATCGCAGGATAAATACCTAGAGAAGCTAATTTACGAGAAAGTACTGTAGTAGCATCTAAGTGAGAGAATGTAGTAGCTGGAGCAGGGTCAGTCAAGTCATCCGCAGGCACATATACTGCCTGTACTGAAGTAATAGAGCCACGTTTAGTAGAGGTAATACGCTCTTGCATTGCTCCCATCTCAGTAGCCAAGGTAGGCTGATAACCCACCGCAGAAGGCATACGACCTAGAAGGGCTGATACTTCTGAACCCGCTTGAGTAAAACGAAAAATATTATCTACAAAGAAAAGGATATCACGTCCTTGCCCTTCGCCTTCTCCATCACGGAAGTATTCTGCTACAGAAAGTCCAGAAAGTGCTACACGAGCACGAGCACCTGGAGGCTCATTCATTTGTCCGAATACAAGTGTTGCTTGAGATTCTTTCAAAGTTTCTTTATCCACTTTGCTCAAATCCCAGCCACCGTGTTCCATATCTTCTTTAAAAGCATCACCATATTTGATTACGCCAGCTTCAATCATCTCACGAAGAAGGTCATTTCCTTCACGTGTACGCTCTCCTACTCCTGCAAATACAGAAAGACCAGAGTAAGCCATCGCTACGTTGTTGATTAGCTCTTGGATAAGTACAGTTTTACCTACACCAGCACCACCAAATAAACCAATTTTACCACCTTTTGCATAAGGCTCAATCAAATCAATTACTTTAATACCTGTATAAAGTACCTCTGAAGAAGTGGTAAGTTCTTCAAACTTAGGAGCTTTTTTGTGGATAGAAGCTCTTGATTTAGATATGATGGGACCAATGCCATCAATTGGCTCACCTACTACATTAAATAATCGCCCACGAATCTCTTCACTTGTAGGCATTGTAATAGGCTGTCCTTTATCAGTTACTTCCATTCCACGGTAAAGACCTTCTGTACTATCCATTGCAATGGTACGCACACGGTCTTCACCAAGATGTTGCTGACACTCAAGAGTTACAACCTGACCATCAGGGCGGATAACCTCTAATGCATTATATATTTGAGGAAGGTTTGTACCTTCGTCAGAAAAACTTACGTCCACCACTGGACCAATTACTTGGGTTATTTTACCAATATTTGCCATATTGTTCTATTTGCTTGCTTAAATAATTTCCGCTTAAAACGACTTCACTTTATCTTGCAAAGATAATTTGTATCTATTGATTTGCAACAAATTAAAATCGAAAATTAGAAATTTTATTTGGAAACTGCACAGAAACTTTTAGTAGATAAAAAAGCTACTGAGAGAGATTGCAAGCCGAAATTTGGCTTTTCCTAGTGAAATGAATGTTTATATCTGCTACTTTACTTAATCACATTATTTTCGTGCAATTTCTTATAAAGGGAAAGAAATATTTTTATTTTTTTCAAAAAACAGGTGTTAACCTGATTCATTATATAATATTTGTACTTAAATCATTGAATGTTTACATTAAATGAGTAACTCCTTCAAAATAAATCACTCATTTAGATTGAGTAAAACTCTCATTATCAGATTATTACAACCTGAGTTCTTACTTAATCATCAACCACCCATCGCTTTAAGAGAATATTTTGCTTTAACGTGTCCTTGCTTAGAGGCTTTTTCATACCATTTTTTGGCTAGGCGGTCATTTTGTTTGACACCTTCTCCTTTTTGATGGCGTTCTCCCAAGAAAAACTGAGACTCGGCAAAACCTTTACGTGCAGCTTCTTTGATGTATTTGAATGCCTTATCTTCATCTTCTTCTACCCCATATTCTCCAAAATAATAGTTTTCACCTAAGTAATGTAGGGCATATACATTGTTTTGCTTGGCTGCAAGCTCTAGCCATTCTACCATTTCCTTATCGCTTCTATCAGTGCCTCTTCCCCAGAAATACATATAGCCCAAAGCCCAAGTAGCATTGCTGTTTTTGCGTAGTTTTTTATCGTCTTTGTGCTTGATGAGGTACTTGAAGGCTTTCTCAAAATCCTCTTGATCAAAAAGTTGTAGCCCTTTGGCAGTAGCCTCAGCGGCGCTTAGGTTTTCGTTGATGACTTGTATGCTTTTAAAATCAATCCCAATAATTTTAAATTCTTTGAGACGTGTATCAGGTTTATCTACTGTTTGAATATAAAAATCTAGTTTTTTGATATTGTCTGTGAAGTATCTCCCCAAGTACATTCCCTTAAACTTTCGCTCTACCTCTACTTTGGCATAAAAAAACTTTTCAGGGGCTTGAGTATTGTAGCCTACTTGAGTTACATTGGCACTGTTCATTCTTGATTCAAACTTACCCTTGCTTTGGTCGCCATAGTAATATTTGAGTTGGTTGAGGTATTCATCTATAGTCATCACACGCTGTGCGGCTGGGTCAGGCTCACTATCAGGGCTTAAATCATTAAAAATATAAATATCATTATTTCTAAAAAAACGATTGATAAACTGTTGCTGATAAGAAACTTTTTTATTGATACTCTCGCCTTCATCATCATCTTCTTGTATCATTATACTGTCTTTAGATTTCCCCAATATCTCTGGCAAAGCCTTGTAATATTCTTCTACTAGCCGAGCTGCTTCTGCACGAAATATACGTTCTTCGGCTACATTGAGCTTTTGAGCAGAAAGAGAAGCCACTTGAAAGAGGCTCATCAAGATAATAAAGTATTTAATTTTATTCATTATTCTAAGTAAGAGATTAGTGTATAAGTTATTGGTTATTAGCCTGTAATATTCTAATAATGAGTATTTTACTAATACTAAATAAGTACCTTATTTTGAAAGCTTTACTAAATTTCACTCATATAACGGTATCAAATAGCAGTGTCATATAACAATTTCATATTTCAGTGTTAAATAGTAATTCTATCCCTATTTCATTAAATCACTTCTTCAACCCTTCATTAAATCACTCCTTCACTAAATCATCCCCTCATATCAGGCTCAATACCAAGATAGTTTTCGGGACGGATTGCCCGTAGTTCTTCTTTTATATCTTCTTCTACTTCCAAAGCATCTATAAAGTTCTTTAAAGTTTCTTGATTGATTTGTTGATTGCCACGAGTGAGCATTTTGAGGGCTTCGTAAGGGTGAGGATAGCTTTCACGTCTTAAGATTGTCTGAATTGCTTCGGAAACAACAGCCCAGTTTTCAGATAAATCTCGTGCTAGACGAGGCTCATTGAGTGTGAGTTTTCCTAGTCCTTTGGATAATGCCTGAAAAGCAATGATGGTATGTGCTAAAGGCACGCCCAGATTACGCAAGACTGTAGAGTCTGTCAAATCTCTTTGAAGTCTAGAAATGGGAAGCTTTTCGCTCAAATGACTAAATAATGCATTGGCAATTCCTAGATTTCCTTCTGCATTTTCAAAATCAATAGGATTCACCTTGTGAGGCATTGCCGAAGAACCAACTTCTCCTGCAATCACTTTTTGCTTGAAATAATCTATGGAGATATAATGCCAAAAATCTTTTGCTAAATCTAGTAATATAGTGTTGATGCGTTTGTAATTATCAAGCCTTGTAGCTAGGTAATCATAATGCTCTATTTGAGTAGTTGTTTGGCTGCGTTGTAAGCCGAGTGTATCTATAAAGCGGTTGGCAAAAGCCACCCAATGCACTTCAGGATAAGCTACATGGTGTGCATTAAAATTACCCGTAGCTCCTCCAAACTTAGCCGCATAAGGGATTTGGGTTAATAATTTGATTTGATGTTCTAGTCTTTCTACAAAAACCCATATTTCTTTGCCCAAGCGGGTAGGAGAAGCTGTCTGCCCGTGTGTGCGAGCAAGCATTGGAATATTTTTCCATTCTTGAGCTAGATTTTTTAGCTGTTCGGTGAGTTGAGTAAGTTGAGGAAGATACACTTGCTCATCAGCTTCTTTATGCGAAAGAGGAATAGCCGTATTGTTAATGTCTTGAGAAGTCAGTCCAAAATGAATAAATTCTTTGTATTTGCCTAAGCCTATTTCCTCGAATTTTTCTCGCATAAAATACTCTACTGCTTTGAGGTCATGGTTAGTCGTTTTTTCAATTTCTTTGATTTTATTTGCGTCTGACTCATTAAAATTGAGATATAACTGAGGTAATAATTCTAGTTTTTCTTCTGGAAAATCATCAAAAGCAGCAAGAGGTAGTTTTGCTAGTTGGATAAAATAAGCTACTTATACCCAAAGACGATATCGAATAAGTGCATATTCAGAAAAAAAAGATGCTAAATCCGTAACTTTGCTACGATAGCGACCATCAATAGGAGAAATTGCTGTAAGGGTATTTAGATTCATGGGTGTTTTGCTTCAAAGATGCAAAGTAACAAAATTTAAGACAAAAATTTGTGTAAAGGATTGGCTTGGTTTTGGTATATATTTGCAAAATAGTGGTTTTATTGGCTTTTTGTGAATGTTATTTATACGTCCCAACCATAAAATAGCACTAAAATAATTTTAAGTTTCGCATAAAAAGGCTAAATTTAGACAATTAAGAATAAAAAATTTAATCATTATCCATCATTAACCATTAGCTTATATTGATTTTGGCTAGTGGCTTGTATCCCTAAGAGCATGGCACGTTTTAGAATTAGTTTTAAACTCAGTATTCAGAATAGTGTATTTTTACAATTAGCATTCATTGGTTTTCTAATTATTGTCAACTTTGGTGTTGTTCAGTGGTTTGATAGCAATTTATCAGAGATTGAGAAAACGGTTGATTTAGTAGAAAAGAATAGTACTTATTCTCAGCAAATCCCTTTATATGCCAAATTTATCTATGAAGGCAAAGATGAGTATCGCTCAAGATTAGCAGAAGCTACTAATGGTTTTAAGACCAATCTTGATATCCTTCACAAAGGAGGAAGGTCTTCTATAGACAATACCAGCTATATCAATAAGATACCTGATGAGTTGATTCCAGCTTATTTTAATCCTTTAGAAATAATCTGGAGGACATACAATGAGAATGCCAATATTATCAAAGAAACCAATGTAAAAAATGACCCTAGTAGTACCTTAGAAAATGCTCAGTTTTTGAGTTCATTAAAGTATTTATTAGAGAATAGTGATCGAATCTTGGAAAAAAATAATCGCCTTGTCAATGCTTATTTGGTTTATTTTGATAGACAACAAAGCGTTAGAGATTTATGGTTTCTATCATTGTTTGCTGTAAACTTACTTTCTATTTTTAGTATGTTTATTTATGTCTATATCTATGTAAGCCAACCTATCTCCAAACTGAATGAAATAGAAAATATCATTAGCGAGGGTAACTTTGATAGGCAGATTGACTATACCCGTAAAGATGAACTAGGAGATGTAGCAAAATCAATCAACACTCTTTTCCGAAATCTACAAAATGCAACAGAGTTTATTATCGCTATCGGTGAAGGAAAACTCAATACCGAATACCAAAGACCTACTGGCACAGATATACAGCACGACCGCCTCGGAATAGCACTGCTAGAGATGCGTGATAAGATGCGTCAAGTAAGTGAGCAAGATGGTCAAAGAAACTGGGTATCAGAGGGTTTGGCGAAATTTGCTGATATTTTTCAGAATAGAAAAGACGCTGAAGAATTTACTTATATCATTATTTCAGAATTAGTAAAATATGTAGAAGCCAATCAAGGTGGATTGTTTATCGTAGAAGATGACAAAGATGAAGACTCTCACTTAGAATTAGTAGCTGCTTATGCTTATCAAAAGCGAAAGTACTTGAATATTCGGATAGATAAAGGAGAAGGACTCATTGGAGAGGTCTATCGTGAAGGCAATAAAGTATATATGACCGAAGTGCCTGAAAATTATATAAACATCACTTCTGGACTAGGAGACTCTAACCCTCGCTGTATCTTGATGATTCCGCTTAAACTCAATGATGAAATCTATGGCGTATTAGAGTTGGCTTCTTTTAATTATTTTGAGCCTTATAAAATAGAATTTATAGAAAAACTAGGTGAAAGTATTGCTTCTACTTTTGCGTCTGTAAAAAATAGCAAGCAAACACAAATCCTCTTGCGTGAGTCTATACAGCTTAGTGAGCAGATGAAGGCACAAGAAGAAGAAATGAGACAAAATCTAGAAGAACTCGTAGCAACTCAAGAAGAAGTACAGCGTAAAAATCAACTGATAGAAGAGCAAAAACAAGATTTAGAAGATAGCTTAGAAGAAGAGAAGAAAAAAGTAAGGGAATTAGAAGAACAACATAAAAGCGTACTCATACAATACAATGCACTTCAAAAAACACTCTCAGAAGTAGAAGCTGAAAATGAAACTTTACAAAATAATACGACTAGTACAGAATCTATCTTTGAGAAATCTATCAATAAAAATACTTAGATAATAAGTGATTAGTTTTTTTTAAATACATTGCTAAGTGAATCTATATTTTGATATATTGAGCTATCATCATCAAAATTAACTTCTATTTTTTCACTAAAAACTCAACTCATGTCAATAAAATTCGTTTGAAATTGAATAAAACCATTAATCATAAAAAATTATGTCTGATAAACCCAAAAAAAATAAAATTGTCGCAGGTGTTCTCGCCTTATTTTTAGGGCCTTTTGGAGTACACCGTTTTTATTTAGGTCAAAATGGTGCTGGGGTCGGATTCATCTTAGGTACAATTACTATTATTGGTCTTTTCTTTACCAGAATTATCTCATTTGTAGAGTTTATACAGTTAATTACGATGAGCGATGAGACTTTTGATAGAAAACACAACAAAGAGCATCTCCTTGATTATCAGCAACTTACCTCTTTAAATTCTAGTAACGTTAATGTAGCAGATGAAATTCATAAACTAGATATTTTATTCAGAAAAGGAGTGATTACTTTTGAAGAATTTGAGAAAAGAAAACAACGCTTGCTCGCTTAAATGTAGCATAAATAAGAGATTAGTTATAAGTTATTAATAATGAGCATTT
The DNA here is from genome assembly GCA_038248005.1 of Cytophagales bacterium. GTDB lineage: Bacteria > Bacteroidota > Bacteroidia > Cytophagales > Microscillaceae > JAABSX01. The sequence continues at coordinate 10,694 of JBBRUH010000118.1, forward strand.
TGGTCAAAATGAATGTCCATTTTATTTTTATAGCATTATTAAGCCATTAAAAAATCAGAAAATTAGAGTTAAGTTTCTGATTTTTTTTTGAGTTTAAAAGTATCAAGAATAACCGATATTTCCAGCATTTCTTAATTCTTATTCCTCTATCACTTTAATATTTTCATTGTTGATTTCAGAGAGTTTTTTGAGCTTTCCTTCTGCCCAAAGTTTACCTATCTCGGTAAGAGGTGTATCTTTAGCTACCTCAAAATTATCATAATTCTGAAAAACTACTCCATCCACTGTTTGTCTATTTGTAAATGCTCTAAAACGAATTCCGCCTTCATTTACCTCATAGCTATAAGCGAAATAATCTAAAGTAGAGTCTTGGGTATGAAACCAATACATATATACATCTTGAAAATCTTCACCCCCACCTTCTTGCTTAAAGGTTACTTCTATCTGATGATAAGCCTTTCCTTTGAGTGTGTCAATACCTAAATAACTACTTTGAACAGCCTCTGCAAGCAAGCCTTCTGGCAAAAGTGTAAAATACATTACTGAATTGATGGAGCTTTGATAGGCTTGGCTTTTTTTATCTTCTAACTGGATGACTTTGCCATTAACCATTCGTGATAAGCCTTCATTGGTAAGCACATCATGTGTTTTACCCAGAGAATCATCTTCAAATAAGCGTTCGTATCTAAAAAGACCACTTTTATCATGCTTCAATACATAGCTTTTATCTCTAAAATCAAAGCTCACACGCAGTATCTTATATTTACCTCCTCCGTGTTTCTGAATGGCTGATTGTATGATTTGCTCGGCTTTGCTGAGTGTTTTTTTTGATTCTTGCAAAGAGTCAGCAGGTGTATTATTAAGATTTTCTGATTGGTTTTCGGAAGAACTTTGGCAAGCGAAAAATAAAGTGCTAATACCTAATAGCCAAATAAAGATGAAGTTTCTCATGTTTTTTTATGCAAAATTGTGTTATTTTTACTCTAAACTACTCTTTTTGAGAAAGTTTTAGTATTTATTTAACAGCTTACTTTCCAGAGACTCTTATTTAGAAATCAATAGAATACGCCTAAATTTGCGCATAAAAAAGCCAAAACCCATGATGTATATCAATCAAATCACTGCTTACATACCTGAAACGGTCATCGATAACGAGCATTTTCAAAAACTCATTGGTCTGAGTGAAGAATGGCTACTCAATCGCACAGGCATCCGAGAACGCCGCAAAGCTGGTCAAGATGAAAATACCAACACACTGGTTACTAAAGCCTTAGCACAAGGTTTAACCACTCCTCCTTTTCCTACCGAATCTATCGATTTGATAGTAGGTGGCACTTATACTCCTTATGATACTATTCACACGCTTGCCCATGCGGCCCAAAACTTCTTAGAGGTCAGTGACATTCCTGTGGTATCTATTTCTTCGGCTTGTTCTTCTTTTGCCAATGCCATGGAGATAGTGCAAGGTTATTTTGCAATGGGTAAATCTAAAAGAGCCATCGTGGTGTTGGCTGACCATAATACTGCTTACAGTGATGAGACTGACAAGGTAGGTGGACATCTCTGGGGTGATGGAGCTTGTGCATTGTGGATTAGCCAAGAAAGACTAAGTGAAAATGATTGGGAGGTAAAAGATATCATCACAGGAGGAGCAGGCAATATAGGAAAGGCTTCTGACAGTGTTTTTTTACGCCCTGCTCATGAGGGATTTATGATGCAAAATGGACGAGATGTTTTTCAGAATGCTTGCCAATATATGAGCAAAGTAACTCAAGATATTCTCAAAAAGAATGGCTATACTTTAGAAGATTTAAGCTATTTTGTGCCACACCAAGCCAATCTTAGAATTACCAAAAATGTAGCTCAAAGTCTTAACCTTCCCGAAGAAAAGGCTCTTTCTAATATTCAATATCTTGGCAATACAGGCTGTGCAGGCTGTTGCATTGCTCTCTGGGAAAATCAAACTAAATTTAAGCCAGGTGATTTAATAGCAGTTACGGTTTTTGGAGGAGGATATTCTTATGGGTCTGTTTTGTTAGTTTGTTAGAATAATAAACCATTAAGAAGTTAGGGGGCATTAAGTAAGTCGCTTCTTATTCTTAATAGTGAAAAAAATAAACCATTAAGAAGTTAAGGGGCATTAAGTTATTCTAAACTTCTTCATCTTCTTAATTCCTTAATGGTTTGAAATAATCAACCAGTAAGAAGTTAAGGGGCATTAAGTTATTCTAAACCTCTTCATCTTCTTAATTCCTTAATGGTTTGAAATAATGAGATATTAAATTTCATCATTCGCTACCCCATCTCCACCTTCAAAAAATGACC
>JBBRUH010000119.1:0-13014 GCA_038248005.1 Cytophagales bacterium
AAAATAATCAAAGTACAAGAGTCTTTGGAAGAAAAAGAAGAGCTGATAGACCAGCAGAATGTGATAAGAGAACAAGAGGAAGCTGCCCTTGCTGCTCAGACAGAATCAGAGGAGAAGCAAAAGAGTTCTACACCCGAAGGAGTAACCAATGACAGTGATGAACACTCTTTTTTTGATGACTTAAAGGCTTAATAGCTATAAGTGGTGAGTTATAAGTGATGATTTCTGAGTTTGTGATATATTGATAATGAGTATCTTACTTAGACTAACTCGGGCAATTACTCTGTTATTTGATACTTATACTGAATAGACTTTCCAAGTTTTGAAAACTTGGAAAGTCTAGCTTGCAAAGCCATAAATTATTATGCTAAATAAATCGAATCATTTGATAAATAAAACACTCTATTTTAGTCCATTTTCCTACCAAAAATAATGAATTACCAAACTGTTGCATCCAAAATTAGTGAGTTTATTGGTTTTAAGGCTCAAATCCAACAAATGAAAGCTGAACTAGAAAATCTACAAGCCAACCCACCTAGAATAGAAAATGACGTGCTTACTTGGGAAGAAGCTGTGGCTTATGCCGAAAATGAAAAAGCCCATGCTGAACAAATTCAGAAATTAACGATGGGCATTGCCAATAGGGAAGGTATTGTGCAGAATAAAGAGCAAGAAATCGGTGAAATGCTCCCCGTGAAAGAACACTATATCTTGTTTGAATTGAAGATAGATGAACAAAACCAGACCTTTAAAATCGGCTATTTCCCAAATAGCTATGGATTTAGAATGGAAAAAGTAGAAATAAGCTAATAATTACATTAGTATCCTAAAAAAATAAATTGCATTATTATTATAATTGTTTGCTATCAATAGAGGTATTATATCTAATGGTGTGGTTTTATAGCTTGTAATATAAATGCTGTTTTGATAAAGTAAGATTACTTTTATACAAAAAAACTTGCTTTTATGGTCAGTTATAATTTTTTGAAAAAGTTGTATAGACATCTATAATTGGAAACATAACGTTACTGAGTTATTAATCATTAAAAACGCTTCAACATGTTATTTAAAGGAAGCTCTCTAAAAAGACGATTGCTTATTGTGTTTTTGGGCTTTACATGTATGCTAGGCTTGCTTGCCCTTATCAGTTGGTGGTTTTACCAAAGAGCTGATTCACTCAATAGATTTAACTATCAAGTAGAAGGTTTATTAGTAGAAGTCTTCACACTAAGCAAGATAGAGCAAGATTTTTTTAGTCATGAAATTATCAATAAATATTTCTATGAGAGTAAAAAAAGCAGTTATTTAACCCAACACCAAAAACTCATTGCAAAAACTCAAACCAAACTTAATAATCTCTTACAAGACCCTATTTCATCTGGATTGAATCAACAAGGTAGAAAATTTAATCAAGATTTAAAAGTAATTAAAGATACATTAAAAGCATATAATCAAGTCTTTGAAAAGCTAGTGAATCTGACCCTTCAGCGTGGATTTGTAGAAAACGGCTTAGAAGGAGAGATGAGACAAACAGCACATCTAATAGAAGAAATGCAGGTTTATCCCGAAAAACTCTTAACGCTTCGCCGTTATGAAAAAGATTACCTCTATCGAAAAGATACCTTATATTTAAGTAACTTTATAAAGCTAAATAAAGAATTTCGTTTGCATATTAGCCAAGAGCCTACTCTAAGTAATGAGCAAAAAACAAAGGTTAATACACTTTTATTAGAGTATCAAGACCAGTTTTATCAACTTGTAAGCCTAGAGTCTATCATAGGTTTAAACTATACCAATGGCAGAATCTCAGGTAAAAGAGGACTGGTAAGACGATTAAATAATAATCTGGTAGCCTCTATTGAAATATTGCTCAAAGATACAGATGAGCAGATTATCAATTTTAAGGACAATCACTACCGTTTGTTTTTATCTTTTATAGTTATTATGCTGTTAGGAAGTATCTTTTTAAGCTATATTTTGGCAAACCGAATCACTAGACCTATAGAGAGTCTAAGCCGAATCATTCAGCAAAATATAGATAATCACTTCGAAAGCCCAGTCGAGTTAGCCAAGACTGGCACTACCAAAGAAGTCCAGACCTTGAATAGAAACTTTAATCACATGCTACTAGAGTTGCGTGAATATTTACACCAAATCAAAGAAAGTAATCACAAGCTTAATCAACAAAATGAAGAATTGAATACCAATAATATCAAGCTATTAGTTTCGGAAAATAGACTCTCTAAACTTAACTCGGTAAAGGATAAGTTTCTTTCTATCATCTCACATGACTTAAGAGCACCACTTAATACTATAGTAGGGTTTATGCAGATATTAGAAATTGATTTTCAGGCATTTACGCAAGATGAAGTCATGCAATTTACGAGTGAAACCCAAAAATCCGTCAATCGCTTGGTAAATCTTCTTGATAATCTATTGCAATGGTCTCTCTCTGAAACTGAAGATATTAAATTTGAGCCTGAAACGCTTAATATAAGCCAGCTTGCCTCTGAAAATGTAGAGCTTTATAAGGCTACAGCAGAGGGGAAAGGAGTAAACTTTAACCTAAAAATCGATACCAATCTCTGTGCTTATGCAGATACTAATATGATTAATTTTGTGTTTCGTAACCTCCTTTCCAATGCCATTAAATTTTCTTTGGTCAATACACAAATCACTCTAAAAGGATATTTATCAGAAGACAGAAAGAAAATACACATTGAAGTCAAAGATCAAGGAGTAGGAATATCTCCCAAAAATCTCTCAAAGGTCTTTAATCCAGAAGAGCATTTTAGTACTACAGGTACTTCCAAGGAAAAGGGTACAGGTTTTGGTTTGCTTTTATGCAAAAACTTCGTAGAACAAAATGGAGGAAATATAGGACTAGAAAGTGTTTTAGATAAAGGCACTACGGTATTTTTTACACTTCCTAGCAGTGATATTACTCAGATTTAAAATGCTTTCCTATCACGATATTTTGTAAGTAACACTTTCAAAATAAAGCACTTATTTTTTCGAATAAAACTCTCATTATCAAATTATTACAAGCTAATAATCCATCACTTATAACTCATCTCTTACTAAACTAGATTAATTGAGGCGTGGGTCTGTCGGATAATGGGCAATGGCTTTGTGCTTTCCTCCCATTTTTTTGAGTATCTCTCTCCAAAAATTCTTTGCAGGGGTTTTAAAAACAAAATCAGCATCTGCCTCAGTAACTATCCAAGCATTTTCGTCATATTCATCTTGTAACTGACCCGCAGACCAGCCCGAATAACCCGCAAAAAAGCGTATATCTTGTTCATTAATCTTACCCAGATTAAGCAAAGATTTTATCTGCTCAAAGTTTCCGCTCCAACTCAAATCACTTACAATAGGGATAGAGCCCTCTATTTGCTCTGGGATACAATGAATAAAATGCAAAGTATTCTGCTCCACAGGCCCACCGATGTAGAGAGGCATATCTACATAAAGTTCATCTTCTTGTATTTCTTGAAGATTTATCTTACTGATTTGATTAAGTATAAAGCCAAACGATCCTTCATCATTGTGATTGCAGAGCAAAATCACGCTGCGTTCAAAATTAGGATCACCCAAGAAGGGTTCGGCGATTAATAATGTACCTGATTTTAAGGAAGCCCTACTCATAAATATTCAAGAATGATGTCAAAAGAACGGCAAAGAATAAATATAACAATTTTTTATCAAAAACACACTTATTCTCTTGAATATCTACTAAAAATTAATCAAAAAGCATCAACGAGTAAAAATCCAGTCAGTTTCTGTGGAAAGCTTCTCATTAAACTGATAGTTATTCCAATCAAAATCTTTAATTAACTTTGCATCTTGGATTCTATGTTTAATGATATAAGCACTCATCACACCTCTTGCTTTTTTGGCATAAAAACTCACTACTTTGTATTTATCTCCTTTTTGCTCTTTAAAATGGGGAGTGATGATTTCACTTTCTATTTTTTTGTCTTTTACAGCTTTAAAGTACTCTTGTGAAGCCAGATTAATGACGATTTTTTGCTCGTGTTTCGAGATTTGCTCATTGATCTTTTGGGTGATTTTATCTCCCCAAAACTCATAAAGATTGGATGAATCTTTGATATGGAGTGATGTACCCATCTCCAATCTATAAGGCTGAATCAAATCAAAGGGCTTTATCAGACCATATAAGCCAGAGAGAATGCGAAGATGTTTTTGGGCAAATTCTAAGTCTTCTTCATTAAAAGTATCTGCTTCTAAGCCTTGATAAACATCTCCCTGAAAAGCATGCAAAGCAGCTCTCGAGATTTTTGGATTTTTTTCTTTTTGCCAGTTTTGGTATCGCTCATAGTTCAGTATAGCTAAGTTATCACTGAGATTCATCAGTTGGCGAATATCAGCCACAGAAAAACTTTGAAGTTTCTTAACAAGTTCGAATGTTTCTTTGGGAAAATCTACCGAAGTCGTCTCTGTGATAGGGTTAGGCTTTTCAAAGTCTAGCGATTTGGAAGGGGATATTAAAATAATCATTGTTCTTGTTTTTTTAAAATGAAACTTAAAATCACGATGAAAGTTTTTTACTGAATTTCTAATTTTTGCTCTATTTTTTGAATGAATTGCTTCCAATCTTCAGGATGATTCAATAAATCCTTTTGATTGATTTCTACTACCAGTAGCTTCCCTTCCTGATAACCAGTAATCCATTCTTCATAACATTGGTTAAGGTGTAGAAGGTATTCATCTTCTATTTTAGATTCAAAACCTCGTCCTCTTTGCGTAATTCGCTCTTTGAGTTTGGGCAAATCAGCACGAAGATAAATTAGTAAATCAGGAGGCTGCACAAAACTAACCATAGATTCAAATATCTGTAAATAGTTTTTGTGATCACGCTTGGTCATGTAGCCCTGTGCCTCTAAAGTGCGTGCAAAAATATAGGCATCTTCATAGATAGTACGATCTTGGATGATGGGTCTCTCTTGTTGTTGGATAGAGATAGTCTGATTAAAGCGATTATTCAAAAAATAAACCTGTAAATGAAATGCCCAGCGAGGCATATCCGCATAAAAATCTTCTAAATAAGGGTTATCCTCTACAGACTCGTAGCTTACATCCCATTGATAGTATTCAGCAAGTGTTTGGGCAAGAGTTGTTTTTCCTGCTCCTATATTTCCGGCGATGGCTATATGCATAATATTTTTAAAGAGTGAATGATATACAAAACTAATGCACTTAGCCCGAAAATAAAAGATGGGTTTAGGATGTATCTCTTTAAATGTATATGTTTTATTGACTCTTTTTTGAGATAAATTCTGAATTTGCTATATTGCAGATACAATTAATATTGATAGAGAAAACGAATAACTTGAAAAAATATAAGCCTCAATTCGCTAAGTGAGAGATGCGTTATAAATTATGAGTTATGAGTTTGTAATAATCTGATAAGGAGGATTTTACCTAAACCAACTTGTTACTTTATTTGATTATTAAAGTTGTTGCATACAGACTACCAACACTTTAGATTTTTTATAACCACATAGACACATAGAAAATATAGGAAATTGCTTACGAAAAGCTTTTATATTAGCTTATCATTCCAAGATTCCCAAATGAAAAATTGATATAAATCATTGAAAATCAAGAAGTAACAACTCTATTGTTCCTGAAATAAAAAGTTGGGAAGAGATATAACAAAGTTATCTTGAATTGATTAATTGTGGATTATAATATTATTCTTTTTTCACACCTTCAGATTTCTAGGGAATGACAAGCATTTTTCAGTAATCAGTGTCAAATAACAGTATTATTTTACTTTGTCAGGCTGAACCTGCGAAGCCTTTTTCAAAAGTTTCCTCACTTCATTTCGGAACGACAAGAGATTTCTAGTGTCAAATAACAGTATCGTTCTTTAAGCTCATCTTCGGCTTTATAATTCAGCCATAAATTTGTTTATTCATTAAAAAATACTCATATTAGGAGGAAGAGAGAAAGCATGTGATTTGTTTTAGGAGTCTATCCATCATGGATGGCATTTTTATTCTACTTTTTAATTAAATCATCACTGAAAATACTTCTGATTCATATAATCAAGTAGTTGGTAGTAAATTTGAACTATATTATGGATTTCTTTCTGTTCTTAGCATCTTACTAACACTTATCAGGGAGGCTAAAATCTTCCTTTATCTAACATCAATAAAATAAAATAATGGCATTTGTAGATTATTATAAAGTCTTAGGCATTGCTAAAACAGCCACCGAAAAGGAAATTAAAGCTGCCTACCGTAAGCTTGCTCGCAAGCATCACCCTGATGTAAACCCTGATAACAAGGATGCCGAATTAAAATTCAAAGAAATTAATGAGGCAAATGAAGTACTAATTGACCCTGAAAAACGAGCAAAATACGACAAATATGGCGAAGGCTGGAAACACGGAGAAGAATACGAAAAAGCCAACCGTCAGCAACAGTCTCAGTATCAATCAAGCCAGCAAGACTATTCAAACCAAGATTATTCAGATTTCTTTGGGTCTATGTTTGGGGGAGCAAGAGGCTCTTCCAGACAGGGTTATACGCCAAAATTTAAAGGGCAAGATTACAATGCCGAATTGCACCTGGAGCTAGAAGATGTTTACACAACTCAGCAACAGGTACTGACAGTCAATGGTAAGAAAATAAGATTGACCATTCCTGCGGGAGTTGAAAATGGTCAAGTGATTAAAATAAAAGGAAAAGGAGAGCAAGGGATGAACGGAGGTCTTAATGGTGATTTGTACATCAGTTTCCTAGTCAATAATCAAACTCAGTTCAAGCGTGAAGGCAATAATCTATATCAGAATATTGATTTAGATTTATATATAGCCATTTTAGGGGGAGAAATCATCGTAGATACTTTTAATGGGGGTAAGGTAAAGCTTAACATAAAGCCTGAAACTAAAAACGAATTAAAAGTAAAATTGAAAGGAAAAGGCTTCCCTATTTACAAAAATGAAGGGGAATTCGGAGATTTAATCATCACTTATCACATACAATCCCCTACAAATCTAAGTGAGAGAGAAATAGAATTATTTAAGGAATTACAAAAAATTAAAGAAAAATGATTCAAGAAGATTTAATACCCACTCAAACACTTTGTTCTTATTATAATATTGAGATTTCATTTGTAGATGATTTACACAAAATGGGACTCATTCAAGTCAAAATTATAGAACAAACTCCATGTATCCATCAAGACCAAATTACTCATCTTGAAAAAATCATTAGGCTTTATCACGAATTAAATGTGAATTTGGAAGGTATTGACATTGTGTTTAATCTATTGGAAAAAGAGAGGGAGCTACGCCATGAACTAACTGCCCTAAAAAATAGATTAAGACTTTATGAATAATGTGAGTGTTGTCGATGTCGAAATGACTGAATCAAAAATATATTTTAAAGCAAAGACTTGGTAGTGAGTTATGAGATATAAGTTTGTAATAATCTGATAATAAACATTTTATGTTTTTTTGAGCTAATTACAAAAGATTTGCCCAGTCTATGACCTGTGGAAGACGGATAGGCTTGAGTTTGTAATCTACTATGGAAACATTGATGTGCAGCGTGTTGCCTATTTGCGTTTGTCCGTAGTCTTCGTGGATATGCCCAAAGACGTGCAATTTAGGTTGAATCCGAGCCAAGTATTCTTTTAAATCTCTGCATCCTCCCCTGAGTCCTAAAAAAGACCTGTCTCCAATCCTGTGAGCAGGGCTATGTGTAATAAGCAAATCGGTGTCCAAGGGTATTTTTTCCCAATGGGTTCGGATGATTTCACGGGTTTTACGGTTAAATCCCATTCTCAAGAAACGAGGCGTTACAGGAGAAGCCCATATTTTAATGCCTTCTAACTCTATGCCTTCATCTTCTAAGTAAATAGCATTACTCAAAATGGCTTTACACTCTTGAGGTTTTTCCTCGAAAAGGTAGTCGTGATTCCCGCCGATGACTATTTTGTGGCGATGTGGCAGTTCTCCAATCCATTCATTAAAATCTCTTAATATCTCCTCATCCTTGCCCTTATGACAAATATCTCCTGCATGAATCAACAAATCACCCTCAGGAATTTGAACCTGACGATGTTTGGTATGTGTATCTGAGAGACAAACGATTTTCATTGTAAGGTATTAAGGGGAAATAATCTCCACAAAATTAAGAATTCTTTTTGACTTCATTATTCTTTGACTTACCAGATTATAAGTAATAGGTTAAAAATAAAATGAGCATTTATTTTGACCAAAACACTCATTATCAATAACCCAATAATTAATGACTTATCTTTTACTAAGCGTTTTAGCAATGAGTAATTTAGCTTGCAAATTTAATTGTATAGATAATAGAAATGAACTCTCAATAGTGATACTTTTGGCAATCTAAAAGCGTCATTATACAAAACAGCAAATTTTACGAATCATTTAATATCAAACACGAAATAAAATTTTGATATAATGAAATATATTTTAATTTATATCCAAAACAATGGTGATATGATGTAGAAATTTAGTCTTATATGCTAAGACTAGTTTGCTGTTGTGGGGTTTATTTGTATTCACATCCTTCGACCAGTTGGGGGCTTAGCATTCTCTGTTTCTAAAAAGGCTATCTTTGACAATAGTTCTTCTGATAAACTGCATAATATCTCTATGTCATTGGGTAATTCTGTAAGGTTGATTTCTGATTTTTTTGGTTGTATGACAATTTTTGTGGTAAACAATAAAACTAGTGTCCTTAATATATTTAACTTTCTTATTATCAGGCAGATACATTTTTATAATAACCTTAATTATTCAAATTCCACAAAAATTGTCAGATAACTATTTTTTTTTGCAATTTTGCAAGTAAATATTTACATTATTTAAATAATTACAAAAATAGTATCCTATAACTAAAAAAAACCTATTATTCTAGCTTTTTAGATAGAATAGTAGGTTTTTTATTTAATTTTGATGAATAGAATTTACCTTTATTTCTAAAAATTATGCTAAAAGAAAAACTCACTTTACAGGAATATTTATCACTTGGTTATATTTATTTGATTGTTTTGGGAATAATCAGTGACGTGATTTACTTTGGATTTTTGAATATAGATATTCTCAACTATTCGACAATCTTAGATGTGCTTATCAGCCCTATAAATATTCTTACCAAGAGTTGGATATTATTTTTTGTATTTGTTGGTGTGATTACACTTTCTTATTTATATATAACTATCCTTGTACCGAAATTTCATAAAAAATATAGACATAAAAAATGGTATAATATATCAGGTAATGTAGAAAAATCAGATAAAATGATGGAGTCAATAAATGAAAATAAAGGAATACCTTTTATTTTTATGTTTGTGTTTTGTATGTTTGTAGGACTGGGAGTAGGGCGAGGAAATAAAGTAAAAGAAAGAATACAAACTCAAGAAATAGAAGCAAATTACAGCGTTACTTTTGTAAATGATTTGGTAAAAGACGTTTATGTAGTAGGTCAGAATAGCTCTTATTTATTTTATGTTTTGAAAGGAGACAAAGAAGTTTCTATTACGGCTATCAATCCAAATATAAAGGTTGTTAAGAAAATAAAGAAAGAAAAGTAAGCTATTCCGTTGTTGATGTTAAGAAATGGCTACCAAGTCTTTGAGTTAGCCATTTCGACACCAATCATTTAACAGAATATAAACTCTTGAACTCGAGCATTTGGTGGCGAAATGACTGTAAATTATCTCTTATCCCACTATTAACGTATCAACAGTCATTTCTAAAACACCAACCACTGAGTAAATTCATCATTCATAACTCATATCTTCCTAAGCCCTACTCACCAACCTCACGAGCAAGCGTTTTGCGACAGGCAACAGGGTTTCTTCTAAGGGAATCGGGGCTTGAGCCGCTACCAAATAAGTAGCAGGATTGGGCATTTTACGGTATCTCCGAATCAAATCTAGCTTGATACTCTCTAGGGTAATGCCTAGATTTCTATGCACACTTTCTAGAAAAGAGGTCTTCATGGCACGAAACCGCTCATCGGCACTGTCAAAGATGGTCAGGCGATACTCAAATATCTGTAATTCTCTCTTGTTGTTTTCTTGGATAAAAAAATAGCCCTCATCAAAATTGAGTGGTGTAATCCCTATGGGGCTTATCTCAATGTTTTTTTCTACATACTCATAGATTTCCTTGCCCTCATTCATCACATTTTGAATCTGGGGTAGGGCAAACAAAATAATCTCTTCCATTTCTTGGAGTAAGTCATCGTCTTGAATCATTTTTTTGTATTCAAGGTGTAGCTTTTCAAAATCAGCTTTGGAGATTTCTTTGGGAAAATTCTCAAAAAGAAGTTCTTTGTTTTTCTTTAAATCTTTTAGATTTTGGTAATGAAAAATCAAGTCAGAAAGCTGTGGGTAGAGGCAAATGGAGGAAAATTCTTTTTTAACCCCTTGTAGATATGCCAATAACACATATTTTTTATATTCATAGTCAATCAGACCATCAGTAAGCCAATCTTTGCCAAGTGTATTCATGTAGATAAGTGTTAAGTTTTGATATTTTATAAACTCTGTTGTCAGTAAATGTCAGTCTTAGACTATAACGCTGTCAGCTTTATAGGTATTATTCTGACAAAAGATAGTAAATATCTAATATTACATCCTTAAACGATGTTTGCCAAAACAATCTATTAAAATTAATAGTTTTAACCGAGAAAAACAAGCTGTCAATCTTCTATTTCTCGCCCCAAACGTGAAAAAATGTCAGTTAGTTGTATCATAAATACGTCAAAATGGTGCTTGGCATAGGAAATGATACAGATGCAGTATAAAATTTATAAATTTTTAAACTAAATAAACTTAAATCGATATGTCTGTAAGTCTAAAACCTCTAGCAGATCGCGTTCTAGTAGAACCCGCTGCCGCCGAAGAAAAAACTGCTTCAGGAATTATTATCCCTGATACTGCCCAAGAAAAACCACAAAAAGGAAAAGTAATGGCTGTAGGTACTGGTAAAAAAGATGAGCCTATGACTGTAAAAGTAGGTGATACTGTACTTTATGGCAAGTACTCGGGTACAGAGATTTCTGTGGATGGAAATGAATACCTCATTATGCGTGAGTCAGACATTTTTGCAATTCTCTAACCTAAATTCTTACCAGCATTTTTTTTAAAAAAATAATTAAAAACAACTTAAAATCATGGCAAAGGAAATATTTTTCGATACAGAAGCTCGCAATAAGCTTAAAAGAGGTGTAGATGCACTCGCAAATGCTGTCAAGGTAACATTAGGGCCTAAAGGTCGCAATGTCATTATTGACAAAAAATTCGGTGCTCCTACAATTACCAAAGATGGTGTAACCGTAGCAAAAGACATCGAACTCAAAGACGCTATTGAAAATATGGGTGCTCAACTCGTAAAGGAAGTAGCTTCTAAAACTGCTGACCAAGCAGGTGACGGTACTACTACTGCTACTGTATTGGCTCAAGCTATTTACAACGTAGGTATCAAAAACGTAACTGCTGGTGCAAATCCTATGGATTTGAAACGTGGTATAGACAAAGCGGTTGTTGCTATTGTTGCTAACCTTAAAGCTCAGTCTAAACCTATCAGCGACTCTAACGAAATCGCTCAAGTAGCTACTATCTCTGCCAACAGTGATGAAGAAATCGGTAAAATGATTGCTGATGCAATGGATAAAGTAGGCAAAGATGGCGTAATCACAGTAGAAGAAGCAAAAGGAACTGAAACCGAAGTAAAAACTGTAGAAGGTATGCAGTTTGACCGTGGCTATCTTTCTCCTTACTTCGTAACCAATACTGAGAAAATGCAAGTTGAATTAGAAAATCCTTTTATTCTTATCTCTGAGAAAAAAGTATCTTCTATGAAAGAATTACTTCCTGTATTAGAAGCAGTAGCACAGACTTCTCGTCCACTTTTGATTATCTCTGAAGATGTAGATGGCGAAGCCCTTGCCACTCTAGTAGTGAACAAAATCCGTGGTGCTTTAAAAGTAGCTGCTGTAAAAGCTCCTGGCTTTGGAGACCGTCGCAAAGCAATGCTTGAAGACATCGCCACTCTTACTGGTGGTACTGTCATCTCCGAAGAGCGTGGATTCAAATTAGAAAATGCTACGCTTGACTATCTAGGAAATGCTGAGAAAATCTTAATTGATAAAGACAATACAACCATCATTAATGGAGTAGGAAGCAAAGACGATATTCAAGCCCGTATAGGTCAGATTAAGTCTCAGATGGAAAATACTACTTCTGATTATGACCGTGAAAAACTACAAGAACGCCTTGCTAAACTAGCTGGTGGTGTAGCTATCCTTTACATTGGTGCTGCTACCGAAGTAGAGATGAAAGAAAAGAAAGACCGTGTAGATGATGCACTTCACGCTACTCGTGCAGCCGTAGAAGAAGGAATCGTAACAGGTGGTGGTATCGCCCTAGTGCGTGCTATCAGTGCCTTAGATGACGTGAAAACTCTCAACGAAGATGAAGCTACTGGTGTAAATATTATCCGTATAGCTTTAGAATCTCCTCTACGCACCATCGTAAGTAATGCAGGTGGAGAAGGTTCAGTAGTAATCCAAAAAGTACGTGAAGGAAAAGGCTCATTTGGTTACAACGCACGCACTGGCGAATACGAAGACCTTATCAAAGCAGGCGTAATTGACCCAACTAAGGTTACTCGCCTTGCTCTTGAAAATGCAGCTTCTATCGCTGGCCTATTGCTCACTACTGAGGCAGTAATCGCTGATAGTCCTGAAGAGGATGCTGGTGGTATGCAAGGTGGCATGGGCGGAATGGGTGGCATGGGCGGCGGCATGGGAGGAATGGGCGGCATGGGTGGCATGGGTGGCATGATGTAAGTGAAGTAGGTTGGGCACTGCCCACCACGAATTAGGAAGGACCGGTGGGTAATGCCCACCCTACGAGAGGGAAATAAGCGGTCGGGAGCCTTTTTGGTCGGTGAGGTGAGGGAACAGGTAAGCGGATATCACTTATTTCGTGGTGTCT
>JBBRUH010000120.1:0-13012 GCA_038248005.1 Cytophagales bacterium
AGAGAAAAGAAGCAAATTTGCCCTAGAAATAGCCCAAAAAATGGTTGAGGCTATTGGCAAAGAAAAAGTAGGAATCCGTATTTCTCCTTACGGTGTATTTAATGATTTGCCTGCTTATGATCAAGTAGATGAGACCTATTTGCATTTAGCCACTCAACTTAATGAACTAGGGATTGCCTATATCCACCACATAGACACCAATTATATGGGAGCTAAAGATGTGCCTGTAACACTGAAATACGCTATCCGTGAAAAATTCAAAAACACCTTGATTTTAAATGGTGGCTATGACCAAACACGTGCCGAAGAAGATTTAACCAATGCCTTAGGTGATTTGATTGCCTTTGGCAAGCCTTTTATCTCTAATCCTGATTTGGTAGAAAGATTCAAAACGGGTGCTGAATTGGCAGAACCTAAACAAGATTTCTTTTATACATCTGGCGATGAAGGTTATACAGATTATACTACTTTAGACTAATCACTTTCACTTCATTTAATATTCTGAAGCGGTAATTGAACTTTCGACTACCGTTTTTTTGTGTCAATATAGAAAGTGATTTTATCAAATCTTGAGTACAGGAAATGGGTCTGTAATGAAATAATTGAGGATGATTATTTTTTGGGAAAGATAATTTATATAAAACAAAAAATGATTCTTCGATTATACTTTTCTTTGGATAACTTATTTAAAATAAGTGATGAGTTTTGTTACTAAAATTCTAATAATCAACTACTTATAAAAAAATTAAAATATATCAGATGCAAAATCTTATAAAAGAGTCTGCATCTGATACATACTTTTTAAAAACAGAGTGTGATTATACTGCCTTTACTTCTACTTCTATATTATCACGAGTAGCAATAGAATAAGGGCAAATTTGATGTGCCTCTTCTACTAATTTTTGGGCATCTTCTACGCTCAATTTAGGAATGTGTACGTGTAGTTTAGCAGAAATGCTATACAAACCTGACTCTGCTTTCCCAATGCTCACTTTGGAATCAATAGAAAAATCACTTATGTCACGTCCTTTGGCTACTACACCCATCGCACCACCAAAACAAGCAGCATAACCTGCAGCAAATAACTGCTCGGGATTGGTCTTTCCGCCATCGCCACCCATTTCTTTGGGCATAGATACGTCGAAATCAAGAATACCGTCCGAAGATTTGATGTGTCCGCTACGTCCACCTGTAGAAGTTACTTCAGCAGTGTAGATTGGTTCTATTTTAATCATTTTGAATAAATTTTAGTGTGAAAATATTGAGTAGTGAAGATAAAGAGTTTTTTACCCATTCAAAATAAAATTCTATTATTTTTTTGAAAAAATATTACTTCTTTTAAACAAATAACTTTGAAAAACAGTATTTTACATTAATTTTATACTGAAAATAAGGGTATTGATTTTTTAAATTTATCCATTAATCAAAAGAATATTATGGAAGTAATACGCAATCCCAATTTTTTAAAGACATTTCTCAAAGAAGGTATCTATAAAGTATCACCTCCTACTGTCCGTTATCCTCTAGTAGTTTTATTTGAAAATGCTCCAGCCCCTGTTTTACCCGAATCACAGGAAGATTTTTTAGAAAAAATACTTCAAGCTGTCAATTTACGCTTAGATGAAGCCAAACTTATCAATCGCCTTTCTCCAAATCCTGAAGATAATTGGGAAGACTGGCAAGAAATCCCTTCTCAGTATTTAATTGCCTTTGGCACTAAGATTCCTGTTTTTAAAGTAGATATTCCACTTTACGAAGTTAAGTATTACAAGACGCTTAGTTTTTTTGTGGCAGATTCTCTAGCAGATATCGCCGAAGATAAAGACAAAAAAAAGCAACTCTGGAAAGTACTCCAAGAGATGCTTTTAAAGAATTAAGAAATTTCTGTTGTGTTATTCTATCAAAACCTTCAAGATTTCTACTCCCAACTCTGTCCTTATTTCTAAAAAATAAACTCCTGAGGCTCTTATTTTAGGATTTACTTCTATTAGGTTAGGAACATTTTGATAGCTATGTTGCCATACTGTTTTGCCTAAACCATCTTTCAGAGTAAGTTGAAGTTGTCTAGGAGCTTTCTCACTTTGAAGTACAAAGCTTTGATTCTGAGGAACTGGATTAGGAGAAATCTGCCATTTTATCTCAGAAAAACTGACCATCTTAGCTTCAGAATATAAAATCTGTCCACTTTCTAGCTCTACTTTTAAGCGATAATACCAGACTGAATTACTTTTAAGGAGATTATCTTTATCAAGGTAAGTGGATATTGTTTCAGATTTATTTATGCTTTGAATGGCTAAAAAATCACTTACATCCGTAGCTCTTTCCAAATGAATAGACTTCACTGGGATATTGGCTTGTATCTTCCAGTCTAGTTTTGCACTAAAATCTGAATCCTTTTGAGCTTGAAACTCTATGATTTGGCTAGAAAGATTAATTAAACAATTCGCATCTATCAGAATATCTTTTTCTATATAAGTACACAGACAGTTATCTTGTACTTGCAAGGTTATGGTATAAAGTCCTGAGGTTGCGTAGGTATGCGTTGGCGTACTTTGGTCAGAGGTATTGGCACTTCCAGAAGTAGGGTCTCCAAAGTTCCAGATTATTTTTTCTGTACTATTGCCTGAAGTAGTAGTATTTAGAAAAAATACAATCTCTCCTCCTCCACTACAGACATAGCTGAAATCTAAGGCTTTAAAATTATTAGGAATTAGCCCAGGTAAGCCCTGAGTCGCAAAAGGCCCATCTTCTCCTCTATCAGGATTTGTCAAACCAATATTATTTCCGATATAAAAAGCCGTAGGAATAGTCTCATCAGGATTTTCAATCACTCCCAAAGAACTAGAAAAACCTTTGGCTACGTATATTTTACGATTAGGAGCAAGTTGTAGGGCATAGTACTGATTCTGTTGATTATTGTTAATCAGACTTTGGCGAGAGTTGATAATGTCGGTAGTACTTCCTGCCTCCAAGTCAAACTGATAAATATTATTAAAAATAGAACTCACATAGACCTTAGAGCCATTGGGCGAAAACTCTACTCCATAAGGATTAGAAATTGCTTGATTGGGGTTAGTACTAGTTGCTAGTGTAATGGGATTGCCCACTACTCCCGAGAAATTATCAAAATCATATACTTCAAAGGCTTGCACTCCAGCACCCGAAGAAGTAGGATTGCTTCCTCTGATAGCCATCGCAAGTCTATCACCAAGTGGAGAGGCTTTGAGTTGTCCTCCAGCCTGTGTGGCAGTACCAACTCCCCCCGTACTGCCTACGATTGTGCCTACTGCTGAGGTAATGGGTGTAGTTTGAAGTCCTTGACTAGTAATGAGATAAGCATAAAATGTATTGTTTTCCCAGCCATGTGCAATAAGCCATACATCACATTGATTGCCGTGCATCAGGGCGGTTAGTTTTTCAGATACAGGAGTTTGCAAGGGAATATTTTTGGCGGTGCTGACTACATCTCCAAAACCACTATTCAGGGTCATATCTACTTCCGAATATTGAAGTCCATCTGGTCCACCTTCTTTATCTGTTGTAAATACATAATAAATAGTAGTACTGCCTGGTCTGGGAACAATATGCACGGATTGTGTAGAACCTATATCCCCATTTAAACCTGAACCATTGGGCATAATAGTATGGTTTCTTGCCCAAATATTTACCCCATTGCTATAAAACAATAAATTTCCAAATTCATTGCTAACCGTAGCACAACCCTCTTCTGCATACATCTGTCCATCAAATAAGACTGTAGGATTTCCATTAAAAAAATTAAGTCCTGCTCCAGCTCCAAAATACCAGTAATCGGCTTGGCGTTGAGTACACCTTGTAGCATCTCCTACATTGATGACCTGCTGAATAGAATCTGCACAGATGCCATTGTTTGCTATCAGTGTAATCACGAAATCACCCAAGGCAGTAAAATTATAGCTAAAATCAGTACTTGTACTTTGCGTAACTCCATCAATTTTCCAAATATAACTCACTGCATTGAGGCTTGTGTTGGTAAAGTCTATCACTGTATTTTGGTTAATATCCGTAGAAGAACTTGAGAAAAAAGCCTCTACAGGACAGGTTACATTGACTGTATCACTCACAGAATAGCTACACATAGAAGCAGCTTGTGTCGCCACTAATTCTATAATATAGCTTCCTTGAGTATTAAATGTATTGCTGAAATCGGTACTTGTAGCTTGTGAAACTCCATTTATGAACCATTCATAGGTATCTGCTCCTATGGTTGTATTCGTAAAATTGACATTGTCTCCTGCTATGATGTTACTCTGACTGCTCGTAAAGTTGGCTGTAAAAGCAGGGCAAATTACTTGAAAAACAATGCTTGTATCTTTTTGGCAAGAGATATTGCCATTGCTTGCTATTAGCTTGACAGTAAAAGAACCTGTATTCAGAAAGGTATAATTAAAATCAGCAGTACTGCCTTCTAAAACCCCCTCCACTTGCCAATCCCAAGTATAGCCTGCTGCACCTGTGGTGTTATTGGTAAAAATGACATTCGTGCCAAGAGCAACCGCAGTAGGTTCTGATGATATGATGTCAAGCGTAATTGGGTTTATACAAGGGTTTTCGCAACCTAGTGAAGTCAGTAAACTTCCCCTAATATTGGTGAGTGCGTCTATCATTCGGTCTTTTTGACCTTGTGTAAAGGCATTTTGGCAAGATTGAAAACCATAATCCATATAATTTTGGTGCATATCTGGCTGATCGCCCAAGCCCCCCAAACCTATTTCTCTGAAAGGATTATTGGTAGAAGTATCATCTTCATCAGTGGTGCAGGTATTGACAGAACTAGCACAGGCTACTCCTGATTTTGAGTTGTCTGGAGGAGTATCACAGACTTGGTCGCCATTGACAAGACAATCATTATTGACACAGCCACCATCAAATGTATGACGCAAGTTGAGGTAATGCCCTACTTCGTGGATATGTATTTTTGAATTATTGGTAGAGCTTCCAAACCATTTGGCTTCATTGACGATGCCATCAAAACTAGAGCCATGTGCTGAGGCATAATAAGCATAGCCTGCCACCGAACAGCCATAGCTAGGCATACAAATCTCTTTAACAAGCCAAATATTGATATACTTATTAGAATCCCATCGGCTTAGATTTTTTAGGGTGAGGTCATTGGTACTGTTGTGGTCGGTAAGGGTGGAAACTACTCGGTTAATACCCGTAGTGGGGTTTCCAAATTCATCTTGCTTGGCAAGGCAAAATTCTATTTCTACATCTGCTCCCAAAGCACCATTGTATGGAGGTTTTAGCCTAAAAGCATCATTGAGGTGCTGTATGCCTGCCTGTACTTGTGCATCTGAGATATTTTCTGTTCCTCCATTATGAATAATATGAACTACTACGGGCAAGGTATGAAGTGCAGGTGTTTTAAGTCCAGTTTGAGTTTTTTTTGGTTTTCCTTGAAGGGGATTTTCGAGGTATTTAGCCCTGAGTCTTTCTAAAATATTGGCTTCGGTTTGTTGGTATTTTTGGGCATATTGGGGGTTATTCTGCAAGTTCCACTGGTGGATTTCTTCGCTTAGGCATTCTTGAGCCTCAAGATATTGGTAATGTGCCAGATTACAGAATAATACCAAAATAATAAATCGAACTGAAACGTAAATTTTTTGCATAGGTTTAGTGTTGTAATGTTTTTAACAAAACGGTCATGTTAATTTTAAATTTAAAATGAGTTCTTTTTTTAGAGAAAATATTGAATGTTCTATCATTTAAAATCTATTTTTTCAAATAACATCACCCACAAAAAAAGCCCGTACATTGCACGGGCTTATAAACAAGCATAAAATACTTTTCGTAATGAGTTGGGTCAAAACCATTGTTCAGTCTTAATTCATTACTTTTTTATTGGTTTTATCAGATTTCCCAACTCCCATACTCTTCAAGATATCTTCCATCAAACACCACTTGGTGAAAGAGGATTGTAAGAGATTGATGCCTACAAATGCTGTAAACAAAAACCAATACGGACTTACCCAATAACCTAGGGCAACACTTAATAAGATGAATGTGCCTGCGATGGCACGGATAATTCTTTCCATGGTGTAATAGATTTTAATTTTGATTTAAAATTTATATTGCTTTTTCTACATTGAGCTGAAAGGCATGCACAGGATTAGAAGAGGGCTTCTCAGTATTGAATACCTCAATGGCTTTCATCAATGCATCTGCTTGGTTTTCAGCCACAAAGGCAAAACTTAGCTTAGAGAATACGCCTGTTCTTTTGTGGGCAAACCAATTTTGAAGCCCTAGTGAGTTTCCTTTCTCACTTCGGAAGCCAGTCATTTCTATCTCACTATAGACAGGGATTTCCAGATTTTTGAAGACCTTCCCCAAATCTGGGTGATAATCTTCTATGCTTAGTATGGCGATGAGTTTCATAATTAAATGCTTTTAAGATTTTTGATTAAGATTAAACGTTTTGTGCTTCTTCTTCCTCTGCTACTGTCAAATCAGAAGTACTTTCTTCTTGAATGGCTATTTCCTCTTCTTTGTGCTTGCCTTTTTCTGTCATATAATAAATCAAAGGAACAATCATCAGCGTAAGGGCAGTAGAAGCAATAGAGCCTCCCATGAGTGAGATAGCCAAACCTTGGAAAATAGGGTCAAATAAAATCACAAATGCACCAATCACTACCGTACCTGCGGTAAGCAAAATAGGGGTTGTACGCACTGCTCCTGCTTGGATAATGGCTTCTTTGAGTGGAATTCCTTCTTCTAATTGTAGATTGATGAAGTCAATCAAAAGCACAGAGTTACGTACCATAATCCCTGCCAAGGCTATCATCCCAATCATAGAAGTAGCCGTAAAGAATGCACCCATCATCCAGTGCCCTACCAAGATACCTACTAATGAAAGTGGAATAGAGACCATCATCACTACGGGTACTTTGAAATCTTGAAACCAACCTACAATCAACATATAAATCACCACCAAAACGACTGCAAAGGCAGCTCCCAAATCTCTAAAAACTTCATAAGTAATGTGCCATTCTCCATCCCATTTGAGGCTATAATCCTCTTCCATAAAGGGCTGTACGGTATAAAGCTCACTGAAAGTATAGCCTTCAGGCATTTTCATTTTTTCTAGTTTCTTAGAGATATCTAAAATGGCATACACAGGACTTTCTACTTCATTGGCTACATCTGCGGTTACATAGACTACATCTTGTTGGTTTTTTCGGTAAATGCTTTTGTCTTGGATTTGCTCACGAATATTCACCAAATCTCCCACTGTCAAGATTGCCCCCGACATGCTGCGGATAGGTGTTTTCTTGAGTTCTTCTATGCCTGAACGGTCTGCCTCGCTCAATCTTAGGTGAATTCCTACGGGAGAGCGTTCTTGCTCTTGGTAAAGGAAGCTAACAGCCTGCCCATGCAGTGCCATATTGAGGGATTGTACAATTTGCTGTGTGCTGACACCAGCGAGCATGGCTTTCTCTTTATTGACTTCAAATTTATACTCTATTTGGTCATCTTCTACTAGCCAATCTACATCTACTACGCCTTCAGTCTCATTAAAAATCTTCTTGACATCACTTGCCACACGGATTCTTTCTTTGGTATTTGGACCATAGACTTCAGCGACTAAGGTGGACATTACAGGAGGGCCAGGGGGCACTTCTACTACTTTGGCATTGGCTTGGTAGCGTGCCGCAATTTGCTGAATCATCGGTCTGAATTTCTTGGCAATGTCATGGCTTTGTGCTGTTCTTTCTCCTTTGTCTATGAGGTTTACTTGAATATCTGCCACATTAGAGCCACTTCTGAGGTCATAATGCCTTACCAATCCATTGAAATTCATTGGAGAAGCTATGCCTACATACGTCTGATAATCTACTACTTCGGGTTGTTCTCTGAGGTAAGCAGCGATTTCTTGGGCTACTACTGCACTGCGTTCTAGGGTAGTGCCTTCGGGCATATCTATGATGACTTGAAATTCATTTTTATTGTCAAAAGGAAGCATTTTCACTTCTACCATTCTGAAATAAAGCATAGACATAGAAGCCATCAATAACAGAGAAATAGATCCAATAAATGCCCAACGTTTCCAGCCACTGTTCAAGAAAGGATTCATAAACCAGCGATAAGTCTTGTAAATGGTAGAATTTTCTACCCTGTATTCTTTTTCTTCTTCGCCTTCTTTGTGGTCATCATGCTTTAAAAGACGATAAGCCAACCAAGGGGTAATAATCAATGCGACAATAAGAGAGAAAAGCATCGCAAAGGAAGCTCCAATCGGCATCGGACTCATGTAAGGCCCCATCAAACCAGATACAAATGCCATAGGCAATACTGCCGAAATTACGGTAAAGGTTGCCAAAATCGTAGGGTTTCCTACCTCATCAATAGAAGCAAGGGCGGCTTGGAAGAAAGGTAATTTCTTCATCTTAAAGTGTCGGTGCATATTCTCCGCAATAATGATGGAGTCATCTACCACAATCCCTGTTACAAATACAAGGGCAAAAAGTGTGATGCGGTTAAGGGTATAGCCAAAGAGATAATAAATCAAAAGCGTTAGGGCAAAAGTAACAGGCACAGAAAGAAACACCACTA
Source organism: Cytophagales bacterium (assembly GCA_038248005.1). Taxonomy (GTDB): domain Bacteria; phylum Bacteroidota; class Bacteroidia; order Cytophagales; family Microscillaceae; genus JAABSX01. Next base: position 8,593 of record JBBRUH010000120.1, read on the forward strand.
AACCACCTCTCCAGCCCATAGCCAAGGCAACCACAATCGTAACTGCGATGATAGAGCCAAACAAGTGAAGCATCAATTCTGATACTTTATGAGAGGCTGTTTCTCCATAATTGCGTGTCTCAGCAATGGATACTTCCGAAGGCACAATACTTCCTTTGAGTTTTGCTACCTTGCTTAATATTTTCTCTGAAACCTGCATCGCATCTGCTCCACGTCTTTTGGCGATGGAGATAGTAACTGCTGCAAACTCACCTCCTCGAAGGCTGTCTTTTTCTACTTTACTGCCTTTGCCTAATCCGAAGCTCACATAATTTGCTGAGGTTTCTGTGCCTTCTTTTATCTCAGCAATTTGCTTGAGGTAAATAGGATTGTCTTGAAAAACACCCACGACCAACTCTGCTACATCATCAGCAGTATTTAAAAAATTTCCTGTTTCTACAAGGTATTCTGTGTCTTTTTGATTGAATGAGCCTGAGCCTACTTGCTGATTTGCCATTTGGATTTGTTGGGCAATGCTCAATAAATCTACGCCAAAACGAGCCATTTTCTCACGGTCAAGGGTAACACTGACTTGTCTTCCTCTTCCTCCTATAACTTGAGTCTGTGCTACTTCACTTACTTTCTTGATTTCTACGTCTAACTCTTGAGCAATTCTGCGGAGTTCATAATCATCATATTGATTGCTCCAAAGGGTAAGTCCGAGCATCGGCACATCATCTATAGAGCGAGTCTTGACCATCGGGAAGCTAATGCCTTGGGGCATTTTGTCCATGTTCTTCATGATTTCATTGTAGAGTTTTACATAACTTCTCTCTACATCTTGCCCCACCAAAAAGCGAACAATGAGCATCGCCTGCCCAGGCATAGAAGTAGAATACACATACTCTACTCCTGGAATATTAGAAATAATTTTCTCAATCGGGGCTACGATTCTATTCTTGACTTCTTCTGAACTTGCTCCCTCATACCTGAAGAAAATATCTGCAATCGGCACATCTATCTGAGGTTCTTCTTCTCTAGGGGTAAGCATTGAGCTATAAATCCCTACACTTAAGAAGGCAACCATCAGAAGAGGCGTAAGTCTGGAGTTGATAAACATTCGGGCGATTTGCCCTGCTAATCCTATTTTCATAATTTTTTCTATTTAGCATTGCTTTTCTCTTCGGTAAGAGGAGGAAAGCATTTTTTGAAAAATCTAATTGTTATTGAGTGTTATCACGATTCTATTTGTAGGACTGCAAGCGAAGACGCTTGCAGTAGTATTTACCTCGTTCAAGCGTCCTCGGCTTTACCTCGTTCAAGCGTCCTCGGCTTTACCTCGTTCAAGCGTCCTCGCTTGAATGCAAATAAAATAGCGTGATAAAGTCTATTTCTAATTGTTATTGAACGATTACTTTTTGTCCGTCTGTGAGTTTGCCCTCATATTGAGTGATGTAGGTTTCGCCTGGGGCAAGTCCTGAAAGCACCTCTACTTGTCCGCCTACATTGCGGCCTGTGCGTATCCATCTGAGCATGGCTTGCTGTTGCTGATTGACTGTAAATAAGCCTGTAAGCTGTCCTCTATGCACCAGTAAATTTTCGGTAATACTGAGATCTTCGCTTTTTCCTTTTTCAAGAATTACTTGAGCAAACATGCCACTTTTTAATGCTTTGATGATTTCGGGAGAGGCTTGTATTTGGATATTCACCTCAAACTGTCCTTGTGTCTGCCCAGCAGATTGATTGACTTGGCTTACTCTTCCTTTGATAGCGGCTTGGTTAGCGGCTTCTACTTGTAAGATTACTTCATCTCCGATTTTAAAAAGATTGATTTCGCTTTCGGGTACTTTAGCAACTACCTTCAAATTACCACCACCTTCTATCTCTAAAATAGGTTGCCCAGGAGAGGCAAGGCTTCCTTTGCTTGCGTATTTTTTGACTACCGAGCCATTAAATGGAGCTGTAACGACTGCATAAGCAAGCATTTCTTGAGCTTCTACCCTTGCTTGTCGTGCGGCTTCTACCCTTGCTTTTGCCATTTCGTATTGGGCAGTGATGTCGTCAAGTTCTTTGCGTGTAGCACTTTGCTTGTCGTATAAATTCTGTATTCTATCAAAATTAATTTTGATGTTTTTCAAACCTGCTTCGGCTTCTCTGATGCCTGCTTCTACCCTTGAGATAGTCGCCTGAATGTCTGCACTTTTGATTCTTGCCAAGACTTGTCCTGCACTCACGGCATCCCCTTCTTTGACGGCGAGGTAAGTAATCTGCCCCATAACTCTAGTGCTGAGTTGTGCAAAATCATCGGCTACTATTTTTCCAGTGAATGCATGTTGTTGAGTTCCTTCGCTGAGTCCTGCTTTTTGTACTTTTACTTTAATGGCAGGGCGGTTATCTTTTTGGGTGGCTTGCTCTTGGTCAGCACTTCCACATGAAGCCATCCAGCTTCCGAGCATTGTAATCCACACAAGGGTTCTTAAAGATTTCATTGTATATTCAGTTTTAATTAATTGATGTTCTGTCTTAGTTTTCTAGTAAAAAATCGAGGTAATAAGTAGCTACTTGATAAGCATATAGATTTTGGAGGTATTCCAATTCTTTTTCGGCTACTTGGGCTTCTGCCATTAGCACCTCATTGGTTTTTTCTAAGCCTTCTTCGTAGCGGTCTTTTCTGATGCGTAAAACCTCTTCTGCCTGCTTGATAGCAAGTTTTGTAGTATTTAGTTTTTGTATATTAAGGGTTACATTTCTTTTGGCTTGGTTGAGTTCTACATCGCTTTTCATAAGGCTTTGCTCATACGCAAGGTTGGCCTTGTCTAGTTCTGCTTGTGCCTTTTGGGTATTGGCAGTTCGGCTATAGCCTTTGAAGATATCCCACTGTAATCTAAAACCTGCCATCCAGTTGTTAGCTCCTGCCCCGAAAGGGATATTATCATTCAGTTCAAAAGCTCCAAAGGCATTCAAGCTAGGAAGAAGTGATTTTTTGTGCGAAAGTAGCATTTGCTCTCTTGCCTGTATGCCAAAGCGTTGTGCCTGAAAATCACTTCGTTGCTCAGATATTTCTCCTGTGGCTGTGCTGATATTGGCACTTTCAGAGAGTTTGTCAGTGGCGGTGATGCTACTTCCTTGTGGCATATTGAGTAGATAGACTAAGTTTTCGGAAGCATTGCTAAGTTGGTTTTGGGCATCAGCAAGTTGATTTTGGAGTGAAAGTACTCTTATTTCTACGAGCATCAAATCTGCATTCTGTACATAACCCTCTTCAAAGTTTTGCTTGGTGAGGTTTTGAGTAGCTTTGGCAGCATCAATGGCTTTCTGGATGACTATTTGACTTTCTTGGGCAAGCTGTAGCTGAAAATAAGCCTGCTTTACTTGCATGGTGATTCCCTTTTCAGTGCGAGTACTCATCATCTGTTGGGCTTTTACCTGTGATTCTGCGGCTTTGCGTCCGTAAAATCCACCTGCATTGAAGATAGGCTGTTGGATAGAAAACTGTGTGTTAAAATTGCTAATCGCACTAGGATTGTTAAGTATATCTGGGTTAAAATCATTCTGCACTACCCTAGATTGATTGAGCAATATCCCAAAAGTTTGCAAAGGACTATTGGTAAAAACGCCTGTTTCGCTGAGTGTGATTTGTGGGAGATAAGTTGCTCTCGTGCTTGCAAAATCTGCTTTGCTGATGTCAGTGTCTTTTTGTGCCTTGCGGATTTCCCAGTTTTTGCTGAGAGCCTGCTCCACTGCTTCTTCCAGACTTAAAGGAACAATTTCAGTACTATTTTGCTCTTTTTCTTGTGCCTCACTTATAAGATAAATGAAGCTAAAAAGAACGCTCATTAATATTTGGTAGATTATTTTTTGACAGATAGGAGGATACATAGTTTAATTATTTATATATTATAATATAATGATATGTTTATTATTGTATTGAAACACGGCCTTTTTAGAAATGGTTCAGTTGAGGGTTTAGTTTTTGACTAAGTAGCAAAATAGTATTCGCTTTTGATTTATACTTTTGCTGTACCTCTCCACTAAATAAGGATTGATGTATTGGCACACTATTTTTTATTAGTATTAAGAAATAGCTATGAAGTCTTTATTTGAAGCCGTATTTTAGTGCTATTCCTCAAAATAATACAAATCCTAAGGGTTTATCAAATCCTATAAGGTTTTGAAAACCTTATAGGATTTTTAACTAAGTAGCAAAATAATATTCACTTTTGATTTATAATTTTGCTGTACCTCTCCACTAAATAAGAATTGCTGTATTGGCACACTATTTTTTATTAGCATCTAAAAATGCTTACTAAGTCTTAATTTAAGGCTACATTTTGACATTCCTCTAAATAACACAAATCCTAAGGGTTTATCGAATCCTATAAGGTTTTGAAAACCTTATAGGATTTTTAACTAAATTCTCATGACTATTAATTATCAAATG
>JBBRUH010000121.1:0-12958 GCA_038248005.1 Cytophagales bacterium
AAAGCAAAATGATTGGGACAGTAAATATATCTCTGTTTTTTTTGAGATTTAAAGTGCCAGACTTTACGGACAGGGATAAAATTAAGAATATAAAACATCTTAGCCCAGCACCAAGTTATAGGGCGATAGTATTTATGCCACTTGGGGTTTTGTAAAATGATAAGAATAAAAGGAAGAATCATCATGAACCCAAGTACAAACCACAAAGCCATCCAGATGAAATACATTCGCTGTAAAATTTTATGAATAACTTTCATGATTTTTTATTTCAATTGTGAAAATGAAGGTTTTGTTTAGTAATAGTTTAAAAATAAAATGGACATTTATTTTGAACAAAACGCTTATTATCAATAACTTAATAACCCAATAATTAATAACTTATCTCTTACTTATCATAAACATTAAATAACTCACTAAACTATTTCCCGTGCCAAACCATTTTGTGGTGTCTAATATCAGCCTCTATAAATTCTTTACCCTCTATCTTAAAATCGAATTTATGATAAAGAGGCAAAGCCGTAATCTGTGCATGCAGATACACTTTCTGACCCGAATATTCAGGATGAATGAGTATATCTTCTAGAACAGCTTTCACAAGTGCAGAGCCTACATTTTGCTTACGATAAGCCTCACTTACGGCAAAACGTTCTAGTTTAATGCCTTTGTCAGTTATTCGCCAACGTGCTGTGCCACAGGGAGTTTGCTCAGAGTAAGCCAAAAAATGGCGTGATGAATCTTCAAACTCATCATACTCGAGCTCTTTGGGTACTTTTTGTTCTATCACAAAGACATCTTCTCTAATCTGAAAAGCTGCTTTTTTTTGTGATAAATCTTGAATTAATAGAACCTCTATCATCAAAAAAATTGTTTTTTAATTGACAAATATGTAACTTAAACTCAAAGATAATTAAGAATCATTAGTAATCCCCTCTCACATCTTGGTTTTATAAGCCAACTATTACTCTATAAAGTTTAGTTTTACAGATGATTCAATAAATAAATCAAATTAACCATAAAAATATGTACTCATTTCTAAAACTAGTTTTATTTATATTTCTCTCCTTTTTATTCTCTGGCTTTGGTAATTTATCTGCACAAATGCTTGTAAACAAACGCTACGAAATTCCTATTAAAAGACTTGATGAAGACGATTTTGAAGTTATTTCTCTCCAAAAAGAAGGCTTAGTAGTAGTAAATCTAATAGAACCATGGAAGTATGACAAAGACAAGGAATTTAAAATTTCATTCTATAACTCTGATTTAGAAGAGATTAAGAGTCAATCTTATATGATACCTTATATTTTTACCCAAAACCGTTTTACTTATTTTGACAAAGATAAACATCTTTATTTCTTTGCACAAGACCAATCTAACCTCGAGGTTTCTATCTTTCAGCTTCAGATTTATACAGGAGAAGCTAGGGTATTTACCTTTGTGCCACTTGTCAAGATTAAAGTAGAGCTTTACTATGCTATAGATGATTTTGCTTATATCATAGGAGAATACAGCTCAAAACCTGTAGTAATGAGTTTTAATTTTTTAAACCAAACTAGCAAAGTACTACCCGCTTTTTATGAGGCCAAAGAAGAAGTAAAATTGGTACAGACAGATGTAACCAACAAGCAAATTTATTTTGTAATCAGTACGAGCAATACACGCCGTTGTGAGTTGGTGATTAAGCCTTATTCTCAACTTATTGGTGTAGGAAATCAAATGCTTCTCAAAGATAAAGGGCAACGCTCTGCCAAAGAAGGTTTGGTCTATAGCCTTGATAATCTTCAAAAAATGGTCATTGGTACATATTCTCTTAGTTGTTCCAAAACCCCACAAGGAGTATATATGGCAAAATTTGAGAATGGAGAACAAAAAAGTATCAATTATAATAAGTTTACAGATTTCAGCAATTTTTTTAGTTATTATGGTGAAAAAACCGCTATAAGATGGCAAAAAAAGGTAGAGAAAAAGCGTAAGAAAGGAAAAGAACTGAACTTGAATAGAAAGATAGATCTCCAACAAGAACTAGTAGAACATAATAATCAATTGGTAATGGTGATGGAAGGCTATTATAATTCTAATGCTAATACTCCTCAATATAATTACAATAATCAACTTGCTAATAACCCAGCATTTTATAACTCACCTTATGCTTATAATCGTAATTTTTATCCTCATCAAAATAGTTCATCACTTAATTTTCAATACAACTACGCCATTGTTTGTGGTTTTGATAAAAAGGGTAGGCTACTTTGGGATAATTCTATGGCAATAGACAAAGTAGAGCGGCCACAGCATGATCGAATAGTGCAGATAGGCTATTTAGGAGATACCATAGCACTTTCATACCTAAAAGATTGGGAGATTTTTTCTAAATCTTTTTATAGGTACAATGATATTAAACAAGAGACCAAGCAAGACATCAAAGTTATCTTATCCGAATATGGGGTTACTGAAAATAATTGGGGGGAGTATATTCATTGGTATGGCAATCATTTCTTGTTATTTGGTGAGCAACGCCTGAGAGATAGTTCTAGCCAAGATGGACTAACAGGAAAAAAAGTATTTCACCTTACCAAGCTTAGTTATCAGGTATTAGAAGAGGAAGAAGAAGATATAGCGGGTGTGAAAAACCTAAGAGAGAAAAAGAAAAAAAAGGATAAAGAAGAAAAATAAATTTTTTTTTGAAAACATTTGGTTTTTTAAAAATAGACACCTACTTTTGTACTCCGTTAATGACAGTACGTCAAGCGAAAGTAGCTCAGTTGGTAGAGCGCGACCTTGCCAAGGTCGAGGTCGCGGGTTCGAACCCCGTCTTTCGCTCTTTTTTATTCGATATGTTTGATTGGATAAAACGCCGGAATGGTGGAATGGTAGACACGCAAGACTTAAAATCTTGTGACCTTCGGGTCGTGTGGGTTCAAGTCCCACTTCTGGTACTTCTTTTAAAATATTTGTTTTTTGTGAAAAATAATGAAACTCTAAATAATTCAATATTGAATCATCTAGAGTTTTTGTATTTAGTAAGTAGATGATTAAAATTAGTTTACACTTTAACCTTGTTATAAAAAACTGGTTATCAAAAACTTACTAAAACAACTCATCACCTACAACCTTTAAATAGTATTTTTGAAAAAATAAGATTATTCATTTTATCATCATACACTTATGGATTTGGTTATAGAGTTATTTGGAATTACCCGTGAAATCATTGGCACACCACGCCTTGAATATAAAAGTGATACCCAATTGAATGTAGCCGAATTACTAGATAAACTCAAAGAAGAATATCCCTCTCTCCAAAAACTTAGATCGCTCATGGTGGCAGTCAATACTGATTATGCTACTCCCGAACAAATCTTAAATAGTAATGATAAAATAGCACTCATTCCGCCCGTAAGTGGAGGATGATAACTCTTATTTTGCTACCAAATCTTGCAATGCTTCTTCTATGTGGCTAAATTTAAACTCAAAACCTTTATCAATTGCTCTTTTAGGAATAACCCTTCTGCTTTTAAGAATAAGTTCTGTTTCTGTACCTATCATCCAAGCACCTATTTCTAGCATCCATTTAGTAGCAGGCAGACCTATGGACTGTTTGTGGGCTTTTCTGAGTGTTTTTAAAAAATATTGATTGGTGATAGGGTTAGGAGCGGCACAGTTAAAAGCTCCTTCTAAGTCTTCGTTTTTAATCATCCAAAGAAACATCTCGTGAAGGTCTTTTTCGTGTATCCAGCTCATATATTGATTTCCTTTGCCTTGTGTACCTCCTAACCCAAATTTTACCAAATTATTAAGTGGTTGCATCGCCCCTCCCTCTTTGCCCAAGACAATGGACATTCTCAAGGCAATTTTTCGGGTATGAGGCAGTTTGATTTCATTGAAAGTTTTTTCCCATTTCTGACACACATTCACCGAAAAACCCTCCCCATACTCACCTGTTTCTTCATCCATTGGGCGGTCTAAGGCGTGTCTATAAATAGTCGCAGAAGAAGAGTTCATCCATAGTTTGGGTGCTTCTGTGCATTGTTTGATAGCCTCTCCAATTATCGCAGTAGATTTGAGTCTAGAGTCATAGATTTCTTGCTTATTTTGGGGTGTATATCTGCAGTTCACCGTTCTGCCTGCTAGATTAATGATGGCTTCTGCACCTTCAAAACTTTTAGCCCATTCTCCTAGGTTTTCACCATCCCAGACCTGATAAGAAATATTGTTTGCTGAAGGTGATGCCTTGCGACTCAATATGACGATTTCATAACCTTCTGTAGATAAGTAAGCAGCTAGACTTTGTCCTAAAAAACCCGAACCACCAGGAATGATTATCTTTTTCATTATTTGTAAGTTTAGTTTATTTAAGATACGATGATAAATTGGTATTGTTTTTAAACTTTCAAGAATAATTGAAAATATTATTTAAAATTATTCCCGTAAAAGACCTCTGATAACTCTAAATTTAAGTTTATTTTTGTGAAATCCTAGTATGAGCATCTTTGCTTGTATCTTTACAAAAGAAATATTTCTAATTATCTATATTTTCAAGTAGATTTTCAAAATTAGTTTGTACTCAGCAATTCTCATTTTAGATTTTTTATTTTGAATTCAAACACATATTATTAGACACATTTCTAATATTTATGCTAAATTCCCCTCTAATGTCTTTCTGAGCCTGCGAAGAATCTTAAATCTGGCTAAGATTAAGTTTCCTCACTTTTTTCGGAATGACAAGTTGAGATAAATTTAAAGTAGTGTAGTTCAAACATTGCTGTTTTTTCATAAAGAATTTTACGCTTTGGAAAAGATAGCTATTGGCTTCATTTTTATTTTTATAAAATGAGAATGGCTGGTTTGTACTTTAACCTTGTTATAAAGAGTTGATTATCAAAATCTTACTAAGATACCGTATCACTTATTGATGTATGTTTATACTTTCTGAAAAGCCAATTAATCCAGAGGAACTTACCCAATATGTCAGCAATGAAGCAGCAGGGGCAGTAGTAAGTTTTGTGGGTACTGTAAGGCATCAAACCCAAAATAAACCTGTAATCGCTCTTGATTTTGAAGCATACAAACCTATGGCGATTAAAAAAATGGCTGAAATAGCAGAAACTGCAAAGGCTAGATTTTCTATCCAAGAAGTAGGAATCCAGCATCGCTTAGGTCGCTTAGAAGTAGGAGATGTAGCCGTAGTGATAGCTGTTTCTGCACCACATCGCAAAGCAGCCTTTGCAGCCTGTGAGTTTTTGATAGATACCCTCAAAGAAGTAGTGCCTATCTGGAAAAAAGAGACTTTTGAGGATGGAGAAGTATGGGTTTCGGCACATCCATAAACGCTCAAAAATGCTGTTAATTCACTGTTAAGCCAAAATAAGCCACAACGATTATACGATATTTGTAGTAAAACACATTATATATCAATAAGGAACTATTTTTGTAAAGCCTTTAGATTGAATATCTCTTGACCTTTTTTTAAATAATAAAAATATGAACATTCATACTCTCAAATTTATCTTTTACCTCTTGCTATTTTGTCTTGTGAATCAATATGCACAAGCTCAAAACATTACTGTTTCTAACTATTACAAAGAAGATAGAGATGGAGATGGAGTTCCTGATGTGAGAGACCAATGCCCTGATACAGATAAAAACCTCAACGGACAAGAATTTATAGTCAATGTAAACGGAAAAGACCATGCCATCAAGATTGTAGATTTGAAAGGTAATTTTGAGCTTCGCCGCCGCCGTATCTTGGTAGAGATTAGCCGATTAGACAAAGATAATAGAGCAATGCTAAAGGATGTAAATAACAAACCAGAGAAACTTAGTGAAGAGCAGCGACAAAAGAAAGCTGAAAATGATAGCCTCATGAATTATAAAAGAGTGCTTCTCTCTAACTTAGCGTATGAAGGGAAAGTTACTGTGGATGGCAACACTGAGATGGTAGAAGTTTTTATAGGAGTAGATGAATGGGGTTGCTTGCCTGACCGTGATAGAGATGGAATCCCTGATTTGGTAGATAAATGTCCTGATAATCCTGGCATTCCTCGTTATTTTGGGTGCAATGACCGTGATGGAGATACCGTACTTGACCACGAAGATGAATGCCCTGATGAGCCTGGTCTAGTAAGACTCAAAGGTTGCCCAGACAAAGGATTGGGAGATCGTGATAAAGATGGTACACTTGATAAAGATGACCTTTGCCCAGATGTATTTGGACCAAAAGAAAACAAAGGTTGTCCAGAGTTAGTCTCCAAAGAAGAAAAAAAAATCATAGATGCGGCTAGCAAAGTATTGTTTGATTCTGGTCAAGCTACACTTCGCCCTGAGTCTTTTGGTATTTTAGATGAATTGGCTGATTTAATCTTTAAATTGAATAAGAAATATAGTAAACTTAAAATTCGCCTAGAAGGTCATACAGATACAGATGGTACGAATGAAGCTAATCTTGAGCTTTCTCGTAACCGCTCACGTACTGTCAAAGAGTACTTGGTAAGCAAAGGAATCAACCAAGAAATCTCTACTTCAGGCTATGGCGAAGAACGCTTAAAAATAAGCTATGAACGCAATCCTGCTGATAAGCAAGCCAACCGCCGTGTGGAGATTGCAATCACTAACGAAGAATAAGACAAAGCACTCATAAAAATCAAAAAAAGCTCTTTCTCTGATGAGAAAGAGTTTTTTTTGTGAGAGTAAGATGTAAATTTATTTTGATGTGTCAAGAGACTATTAAAAACAAAGGGATAAGAGGTGATTTATAGTCATTTTGACACCAACCAGATAAGTCCAAATTTTGTGCGTTTTAAATCCTTAGGGTTTGTATTTACCGAGATGATTATAGTCATTTCTTAGCATAAACCTTTAATTTAGTAAGAATTAAAGTTTTGTTGCCTTCTGCGGAGGTTTTGTTTTGAATTAAACCTAGAACTAGGATTAAAAAATAAAAATATTTTGAGATATTAAATTTTTAGACTATTTTTGTAAGTAATTACTCACTTTTATAAGTATTGAATATTTTAATACGTGACTGATAAAAAAGAAAATATACTAACAACTGCTCTAGAGTTATTTGCTAATGAAGGATATAATGCCGTTTCTACGAGCAAAATAGCCAAAAAAGCACAAGTTTCAGAAGGCTTGATTTTCAAGCACTTTATTAATAAAAAAGGGCTATTAGATGCACTCATGGCAGATGCTGAGAAGAAAGTCTATGAAGTGCTTTCGCCTATCATATTTGAAAATAACCCTAAAAAAGTCATCCAAAAGGTAATAGAATTACCTTTTACTATCAAAGAAACTGAATATGGCTTCTGGAAACTACAGTTTAAGCTCAAATGGGAACAAGAATACTATAATCCTGAAAAAATGAAGCCTTTAATAGATAAGTTAAGTATAGCTTTTGAGGCATTGGGTTATGAAGAGCCTCTTTTAGAAGCTAGATTCTTAGAGCAAATAATGGATACTATCTCAATAGGAATACTGCGAGAAGGATTAGCAAATCAAATGCCTTTCAAATCATTTTTGATAGATAAATACAATCTAAACACCAATTCATAAAAACTAACTTTAATCTAAGACTAGAAATAATTTATAAAAACTATAATCATAAAATAAGTGATTACTCACATTTTAAATCTTACTAATATGACTCACAAAAAAGTAATCTTAATCACAGGTGCTTCCTCAGGAATGGGAAAAGAAACCGCCTTGCACCTTATCAAAGAAGGATACATCGTCTATGGTGCTGCTCGCAGAGTAGAGCAAATGCAAGACTTAACTCAAAACGGGGGTCATGCCATCAAAATGGACATCACCAATGATGAGCAAGTCAAAGCGGCTGTAAAGCAAATCATAGATGAGCAGGGGCAGATAGACGTACTCATCAATAATGCGGGCTATGGTCTCTATGGTGCAGTAGAAGACATTACGATTGAAGATGCTAAAAGACAGTTTGATGTAAATATCTTTGGTCTGGCCAAAATCACCAAAGAAGTATTGCCACACATGCGAAGCAAAAAATCAGGTAAAATTATCAATATATCTTCTATGGGAGGCAAGATGTACACACCTCTAGGAGCATGGTATCACGCAACCAAACACGCCCTTGAAGGGTGGAGTGATTGCCTAAGATTAGAATTAAAGCAGTTTGATATAGATGTAGTCATCATAGAGCCTGGTGTGATTGCGACTGAGTTTGGAGATGTAGTGTATGAACCTATGCTCAAAAACTCAGGAGAAGGAGCGTATAAGTCATTGGCACAAAAGATGGCAAAAGCTACCAAAGAATCTTATGCAAAAAAGGGAGCTGCTTCACCTCCTTCTGTGATTTCTAAGGTAATCTCTAAAGCCATCCGAGCAAAAAGACCTAAAACAAGGTATGTAGCAGGTAAATTAGCCAAACCTTTGTTGTTTGTCCGTAAATATCTAGGAGACAGAATCTTTGATATGGCTGTGATGAGTCAGGTGAAGTAAGCTAAGCAATAGTAGGAGTTATAAGTGATTACAAACCCATAGCTTATCTCTTTAACTCTATTTCTACAAAGATTTAACTCCTAAAAAGTACTCTAGTAACCCATATTAAACCCACTACTTCATCTTACTTCTTTTAATGAGATAAGCAGTCAAGATTTGCTCAAAACTTTGCTTGATATCGACTTCTATAAAGTCAATTTTATATTGCCCGCATTTGAGCTTGAGATCTTTGTAAACCGTTTCTACGTGCTTGCGGTAAAAGGCTTGCACTTGAGAGGGTTGAAGTTTAATTTTTTCTCCTGTCTCTAGGTCTATAAATTCGTGAGGTCTTTCTTCAAACACAAAATCACGCTCGGTTTGCTTATCCGTAACGTGAAAGAGCAATACTTCATGGTGATTGTGTTTAAGGTGTTGGAGGGCTGAGAATACATCTTCTTGGCTTTCTCCTCCTTCAAACATATCACTAAAAATAATAACTAAAGAGCGACGAGGGATTTTATTGGCTATTTTATGAATAGTCTCTGCTATCGAGGTTTTGCTGCCTTGTCTGCGTTGAGGGGTATGTAGCAATTCCTCTAGCATCAAAAATATCTTGTGAATGTGTGAAGGAGTAGATTTAGTAGGCGTATGTTCTTCTATATCTTCTGCAAAAGTACACATACTGACGGCATCTCTCTGCTTCTGGAGCATATACGCAATCGCTGCGGCAGCCATAATGCTAAAAGTAAGTTTGCCATTATTTTCTTGGGGATAAAACATAGAAGAAGATACATCTATCAGGAGTTGAGCTCTTAGATTGGTTTCTTCTTCATAGCGTTTAGTGTAAAGTCGGTCGGTTTTGGCAAAGGCTTTCCAGTCAATATGCCTTGTGCTTTCACCTGTGTTGTAGAGTCTATGTTCTGCAAACTCCACCGAAAAGCCGTGAAAAGGGGAGCGGTGAAGTCCTGTGATAAAACCTTCTACCATTTGTTTGGCAAGAAATTCTATATTTCCAAATTCTCTGATTTGGGATAAATCACTAAGGTCAAGTTTTTTATTTGCCATTTTTATTTTTGTATGATTGAGTTAGTAAGAGATGAATTATAAGTTTTTAACAAAATGATAATGAGCATTTTACTCCAACTAATTGATTACTTTGTTTCCAATTGATTACTTATTCTGAAATATGCCACTGCTATATGACACTGTTGTATATTATATGCCTTAACGCTCAAAAGTTCGGACATAGCCCTTTTTCTTAAGTATTTGCAAGTATTTTTTTTGTAAGTTGAGAGAATCTTCTTTGGTTTCAAAGACACCCAGCAATACTTTGTATAAAATAGCATCTCCACTTGCTTCTGCTCTGATAAATATTTTTTCATCTTCAAAACCCTTACTTCTAAGCATTTTACAATACTCTTGTGCTTTTTCGGCAGTGCTATAGCCTATGAGCTGGATGGTATATCCTGTTGGGTTTTGGAGAGTTCCCCACTGACTATAGGTCTGGTCAAGTAGAAAGGTTTTTGATTCTTCCTCAGGGTTTTTAGAAGTAATGATCGAGGGTGTTTTTTCAGTAGGTTTAATGGGAGTAGCTTCACTTGTTTCTTCTCCTTCATAAGGCAAAAGCTCTATCTCTACTTTGGCAGTACCTGTAGCGATTAGGTCTATTTTTTGAGCAGCGGCCTTAGAAATGTCCATCATCCGTCCATAGGCATAAGGCCCTCTGTCATTGATTCTGACGATGACTGACTTGCCATTGGCAAGGTTAGTTACTTTTACTTTGCTATTAAAAGGAATGACAGGGTGGCAACCTACTAAATCAGTATTATCAAATTTTTCACCATTCGCCGTTTTTCGGTCAGAAAAACGGTCTGTATAATAAGAAATGACTCCTCTTTCTTTGTAGCCAGCTTTGTACTGAGCCTTTAAAAGAGGGACATAACCAATGAATATAAAAAAAAATAGTCCTATGGTAATGGAGCGTTTCATAAATTTAGGATTTATTAAGAGTGATGCCTAAAACTCAAAAGTATTAAATTATTTATTGATATTGCAATTTTATTGTCAAAAGTACTTTGTAACTAAGTAATTATGTTATAGTTTTACCTTTGATTTAATCAAAAATTATAGGATTGTGGAAGAAAATAGAGAAAAAGACGAACTTTACTCGAAAAGAGTACGTGCTGGGAAGAGGACATATTTCTTTGATGTGAAATCAACACGCTCAAATGATTATTATCTAACCATCACGGAGAGTAAGAAAAAGTACAAGGAGGATGGTTTCTTTTATGAAAAACATAAAATATTCTTGTATAAAGAAGATTTTGATAAGTTTTTGGAAGCCATCAAAGAAGCGGTCAATCATGTGAAAACAGATTTGATGCCTGACTTTGATTTTTCTCAACTTGACGAAAATTATCCACCTTCTAATGCTGATAGCAAAAAAACAGAAGATGGAGATGATGAATTGAAATGGGACTAATCATTTAAAAACAAATTTACAAAAAAACGCTTTGATTGTAATTAATCAAGCGTTTTTTGTGTTTTAATAAAAATCAAAATAGTTCATGATTATTCCTCCTCGTGCTACTTTAAATTTAGCACTTATATTAAGCACATTATTTGTTATTTTTTGGCTATTTTCCAATATTATTGTTTATATATTGGTTTCGCTGGTGATTTCATCTATCTTACGTCCCATCACTGATTATGTAGATAACCTAGAGTTTTTTCGTGTCAAAGTACCTCGTTGGTTAGCAGTATTTGTTTCTTTTTTAGTCTTGGCCACCATTCCTGTATTGTTTACATTGATGTTTGTTCCTTTGATTTTAGATCAAATCTCAGTCTTACAAGAGGTGTCTTTTGATAAGATTATTGTAAGACTCCAAGAGCCTGCTGATCAAGTAGATTATTTTATTATCAATAATATCAGTTCGAAACATGAGTCGGGTTATTTGGTCAAAGAAATCAATGATACTGTTCTTTCATTCATAGAAAGTATTCAGATAGGAGAATTGCTCAATTATGCTTTTCAATTTACTGGGACTATTTTTATTTACCTATTAGCGATTAGCTTTATCACTTTTTTTCTTCTATATGAAAAAGGAATTTTGAGGCGTAGTTTATTAGCTACTGTCCCCAATGCCTATTTTGAAGTAGCCATTACTACGGTCTATAAAATAGAACAGTTACTTTCTAATTATCTGGTAGCACTACTGCTTCAGATTATGATTATGTTTACCATCATCGCTTTGGGGCTGACACTAAGCGGAGTGAAGTATGCACTTACTATTGCTATTTTTGCAGCAATCATCAATGTGATTCCTTACCTAGGCCCTGTCATGGGACTTATATTTGCACTTTTGGTGGTGTTTTCTGCTCGGATTATAGATACTGATTTTCATCATTTACTGCTACTAAGCGTAAGACTTATTCCCGTGTTTGCCATGGCACAGTTAATAGATAATATACTTCTTCAGCCTATTATTTTTTCAAAAAGTGTAAAAGCACACCCCTTAGAGATATTTATTGTTATTTTTGCAGGTGCTGCCGTGATGGGCGTTTTGGGTATGATTGCAGCTATCCCAGTTTATACTATTTTGAGAGTATCTTATATAGAATTAAGCAAAGGTTATAGGCAATATCATATATTTCAGATTAATAAACCAATACCTCCTTTTTCTACAAAACAGCCCCCAAATCAAAAGCAAGTGGGAGGGAAGTAGATTAAATTTTCAAATGATAATGATGTTATCTATTTAAATACAGATAAAATCATAAAAAATAAATCAAATACATAACAAAAAATAATATATTTAATATGGGTCTTCAATGTGGAATTGTGGGCTTGCCCAATGTAGGCAAATCTACGCTATTTAATGCTTTATCAAGTGCCAAAGCCGAATCGGCAAACTATCCTTTTTGTACTATTGAGCCTAATGTAGGAGTGGTTACCGTGCCAGATCCTCGTCTCAAAATCTTAGAACAACTTGTAAACCCTCAAAAAGTAATCCCAACCATCATTGAATTTGTGGATATTGCAGGTCTCGTAAAAGGAGCAAGCAAAGGAGAGGGTCTAGGAAATCAATTCCTTGCCAATATCAGAGAAGTGGATGCCATCGTACACGTAGTGAGATGTTTTGATGACGAAAACATAGTACACGTAGATGGTAAAATAGACCCCGTCAATGACAAAGAAATCATAGATACAGAGCTACAGCTCAAAGACTTAGAAGCCGTAGAAAAGAGAGCAGAAAAAATCAGGAAAACGGCAAAGACAGGGGATAAAGATGCCCTCAAAAGAATGGAAGCTTATGACAAGGTCAAAACTCGCCTTGAATCTGGGCAAAACGTGCGTGGTATAGAGCTTAGTGAGGAAGAGCAACCTTGGATTGAGGAACTAAATCTACTTACTATCAAGCCTGTATTGTATGTAGCCAATGTAGATGTAGAGTCTCTTCACGAAGATAATAAGCACGTAAAAGCACTTCGTGATTCTATCAGTGCCGAAAATGCCCAA
>JBBRUH010000122.1:0-12946 GCA_038248005.1 Cytophagales bacterium
CCGAATAAAACGGAAGCTGGTTTTAATTTACCAGATATACCAAATAATCTATTTAGACATTTTTTGAGAGGATATTTTGATGGTGACGGATCAATAGGAAAAAGAACAGCAAGACCTAATCAAGTACAAGTTTCCATATGCGCAATTGATAGATCTTTTTTAGAACAAATTAAAAATAAGTTATTAGAGTTTAATATAAATTCTAGGATAAGTGAAGAGAAAAGAAATGGAAGACCTTATATGATACCAAGAGGAAAAGTTATACTAAATGCTAAAAACATGTATAGGATACATATAACCTCTCATACTGAAAATCTTAAGTTCTATGAATTTCTCTATAAAAATTGTTCTATAAAGTTAGAAAGAAAACATGTTTTATATAGTGAGTACTACGCTAATACTGTGCTAATTTTAGAAAGTAAAGACTCTAGAATAGTGCAACGCATAGGAGATGAAACTTTTATTAATTATGATTTAGTAGAAAAGAATGTTTTTTATTTGGGTAACGAAGTGAGTAAAGACTTAGTATTATCCCTATATAAAGGGGGAAAAACAGAGTTTGCTATTCATAGAAGTACTGGTATTGGAAGACATACTATTAAAAACATATTAGTCAGAGAGAATATAATTCTCCCACGAGTGCCCGACATCCTAAGATTAGGATGAAAATATATGCTGAACTAGCTACGAATTAACGTAGTATAATGGGGGAAACCCCTAGAGGTAGAGGATAAAAAGCCTTTACGGTAACAAATGTCCACGCAGCAAGTAAAGCCTATAATTATAGTGGATTTGGTGATACGCCAATTCTAATGATCATTAATCCAATTGATGTACTTGCAGTTCCAAAAGGGGAAGTAGGTAAATTAAGAGTGTGTCGTTGGTTCTTTGCTATGACTCTCCCAGAGAATGAGAAGTACATTCTTGATGATGAAGAATTCGATGTATCAGAGTTGGGAGACATCTTTGAAGAGAAATGTTTGAGAGATATGACGACCTATGTGCAGAATAGTTTTGCAGAAGAAGTGCAGCGTCATACATTTCAGATTCCAAGTCTTACTGATAGTGAAGTGGGAAATATTGTAGATGTATTGGAAAGAATGAAAGCTGCCATCTCTAAACGTGTAGTTAAAATTGACTAATTAAAGTTGTGATATCTCCTAAAGTTTTAATAACTTTAGGGGGTATTACTAACTTTTTTAATTATGGTAACGAGAAAGATTAAGAAACCGAGAGTCCTTAAAGAAAAGCCTTTTGCAGAAGGCACTATGACTAATGCTGCATTCTTTGGAATGCTTAGAGCATTTCTAAGAAGCAAGTCCAGGTTCTGGCCTCCCATTAAGATATGTAGGGACAGAGCTAAAGAGAAGTATGTTGGACCAAATAAGAGAAGAAAATGGTCTTACAAATGTGAGAGTTGTAAAGGACTCTTTGATGTTAAGAATGTTGCTGTGCATCATATAGTTGACTGTGGGAGCTTAAAATCCTTTGAGGATTTAACAGGTTTTACAAAGAGGCTCTTTGTAGACAGCGATAAACTGGTATTACTATGCAATAAATGTCATGACAAAATACACAATAAATAGGTATGATGATAAGAAAAGGTGAGTACGATGAGGCTATAAAGCTTCTGGGTGAGTCTGTAAAGCTTATAAATTTTATTCCAAATAGGAAGGCTTATGGCAGCTATCCTACGTCTTATGAGTTAGCTTCAGCTATTGATAGGTTTTTAAAGAGACAGAAGCCAATAAAATGAAAGATAAACAAAAGATTAAGAAGTGCATTTTCCTCTTAAAAATTCTTAAGAGGGATGCAGAGATGGCGCTTAGCGATAAATGGGATATGATGATGGTTTTGCATGTCAGATTATGCTTATCGAGGGATTATTAGAAACTATAAAGGTAGGTAAAGATGAAAACATTTAAAATTCCAGTAACATGGGAGGTATATTCTACAATAGATGTAGAGGCAGAAACTCTTGAGGAGGCTGTAGCTATCTTTGATGAGGAAGAAGAAGTCTACCCTCTCCCTACAGATCCTGAGTATATAGATGGGTCTTTTCATAGAGATCCTGATGTTGAAGAAATAAGAAATTATAATTAATAAAAATGAGAATTGATGATACAAGGAACAGGAATAAAGACAGAAGCAGATTATAGAGCTACAACACTTGATAGCTCTAGTTCTCTGAAGATTTTTAGTCAAGATCGTAAGAAATACTTTCGTAAGTTTATTACAAATGAAATGCTTCCTGAGGAAGAAGAAGATACCAAGGCCTCTGTAATGGGCAGAATAGTGGAAACACTCTTAATAGAGCCACACAGATTTGAGGAGTTGTTTTATATGTCGGGATGTATGTCAGCTCCTACAGGATTAATGCTTGCTTTTGTAGAAGCTCTTTATGTAGCTACAAGGAATGCTACAGATGAAAGTGGCAATATAACTAAAAGTTTTGAAGAACTCTCTAAAGAAGCCTATGCTTCCAGTGGTTTTAAAATTACTTATGCAGCTGTTATTACTAAATTTGAAGGTAGTGATGCTGAGATATACTATCATGAGATAAGAACAGTGAGGGCAAACAATCTTACTGTAGTTACATCTCAGGATGTTTCTAATGCAGAGAGAATAGTAGAAGGTCTTAGAGTAAACCCTATTACAGCAGATATAGTGAATCTTACAAATAGTAAGAGGTACACAGTGGAGAATCAGATGAAGATCGAAGGATATGTTGTAGATGGACATAAGTTTAAAAGCATGTTAGACAAGATGATCATTGATCATCAAGAGAGGACTATACAAGTGTACGATCTAAAATGTGTATGGGCTGTAGAGAACTTTTACAGGGAGTATTATTTATATCGTAGAGCTTACATACAAGCTTTCCTTTATTGTAGAGCTGTTATAGACATGACTCTGGATATTAATGGCCCTCTATATGGATATAACGTATTTCCTCCAAAATTTATTGTGTGTGATAGTATTAACTATTATAGCCCCCTCATCTACACTTTAAATTCTGATGACCTATTAGATGCTTATAATGGTTTTGAGCATAAAAATCAGAAGTATCCAGGAGTAAAAGAGATTATTAAAAACTTGCAATGGGCTCTGGACATGAATACCTGGGGCATCTCCCGAGAGAATTATTTAAAAGGTGGTGTAATAAATATCAAAGACTAATGGAGATAAAAAAAACGATAACAACTATTTTTATGGTACCCACTCTAGGCATACCCAGAGGAGAGCTCACCAACAATGGATTTATTAATGGTTATATAAAGGATGCTCGAAGAGATGTTCAATATGAGGGCGTAATATATTTACTATTACGTCCTAAAAACCTTGATAAATTTAGAGAGTTCTTAGACAGTGAATATGAACGTACTAAGAATGTAATAGATGACTATGACTATGAGGATGGTCTTATTGTCATTGTGTATAAACTATATCCAAATTTTAAACCAGATTTTGATTTAGTAAAGAAAGGAAAGTATTCTAAAACCTCTCTTGATTTCCAAGCAACCTTTCCTACAGTGGTTAAAATAGTTAAGAATGGTTTACATTTAGACGAAGTTTCCCTGCAATATAGAATATTTAATAGGTCGCAAGATCTTATATCCTATTGGGAAAAAGAGTTTGGGATGGTATTTGACCATGACCAAGAAGTATGGAGAGGATTTAGAGAGGAAGATGAGATATTAACACTTGATAAAATGAAAGAAAACGTATGACAGCAATAGAACTTTTACTAAAATACCCTAAAGCAACTGAGGTTGTTAAGGCTTGGTTCCTTGAGAAGATGATAGAATCGTTCACGGATCCTGAAGCTGATGATACTTTTAATAAGTATCTCAGAGAGACTGGTATGTCTAATGAGAGAATGAGTACAGTAATTACTCTCAATCCTAGAGCTCTCTTTGATGTGTTTGACGAAAACAAGATATATATAGAAGTTGTTCCTAGTAAATCTCCTGAAGAAGAGTTATGGGCTTTTTCCACAACTTTTGGGGAATCTTACAACACCAATTTTCTATCTCGAAAATCTGCAGAGACAGCCGCTATTGAAGAGGCCTTTTCACTTTTAGAAGCTCTACTATGAGAAAGATTACTGTGTCAGCTTATTCTTCCTTTATAAACAGAAGAAGGTTTACTAAGGATAATACAAAAGTGAGAATAGATGAGAGAGGAGACGCCCATATGTACCTATTTGGAAATGAAATTGCTAAAACAGAAGGAAGTGATATTCTTATTAGTAAGGGTGGGTACAGATGTAGCAAGTCTACAAGAGAGAGATTAAGTGCCTTTATTAAAATAAGACTCTGGAAAGGAGAGTTTGTAATTGGAGAGAAGTTTATTTGGAAAGAGCCATGGTTAAATATAACTAAATTAGCCATGTAGTGTTGTTTTTACAAGAGAATAAATTAACTTTATCTCCTTATCCTTTTAAATATTTTTAATTTATGAATTACTACCCCAAAGAAGTAATTTTAAAAGCAGGCCTCTTAGCAGGTATTCCAGAAGTAGATATAAAATATGCAATAACCTTACTAGACAATGCTTTTGTAGTGGCAGCTCCTTATGATACTACTCCAGAAGGATTGCTAGAGGATGTCTGTAATATTGCAGGGGTTACAGTACTTACTGTGAAGTCTAGGAAGCGAGATTCAACTCTAGTTAATGTAAGAGTGGCTTTCTGCAAAATGTGTAATGAAAAGTTCCCTGAGATGTCCCCAAAGTTTGTTGGAAAGGTTATCTCCAGAGACAGAGTCACAGTGGGCTTTCATTACAAAAAACTCCTTAGTAATGATCCTAATATAAAGGAATATTACTTACGTACAAGAACTCTTCTAGCTATTCGCAAGAGAGCAGTCCAAGGTATCTGAACTGATAAGAAAGCTCCCACATAAAATTGTGGGGGCCCCTCTTATTTATAACTAAAAATGTTATAATATTAAAAAAGAAATAATTAAATTTGTTAAAATTAATCAGAGTATGGCAAAAAAGACAGAGGAAAAGAAAGACATTAATGCTATTATAGCAGAACTAGAGAAAAAGCATGGGCTAGGAAGGCCCACTGTAGGCAGCCTTGTAATCACAAGCACTGGCAGCATACAATTAGATCAAGCTATGAAGATAGGTGGCACTGCTCTTGGAAAGATCATTGAGATTTTCGGAGAAGAAAGTTGTCTCTCAAAAGACACCCACATTAATTTTACTACAGAGAATAATGGTAAGGTTGGAAACAGAAAAGGAGAGACTATCCAAAGATTGTATGAAAGGTTTAATAAAGAACCTTTTACAGTAAAACAAGGAGTGCACCTGATGGATCTTGGTGCAGACTACTATGTCCTTAGTAAAGGAGCAAATGATGCACTTATCAGAAATAAGGTTCTGGGTGTAGTAAAAACAGGAATTAAACCCCTCTACGAAGTACTTACATCAAAAGGTTTTAGGATTAAGGCTACTGCAGAACATAAATTCTGTACCCCATTGGGATATATACCTTTATCTAATCTGCAAGTGGGGGATGAAGTATTAGTGCACTCTAATAGAAGAGTACATGTTGCAACATTTCCTACATGGAGAAAAGATGTAGTGGTAAAATACCACCCTACTAATAGGATAAAGGTTATAAAGGATAGACTTACAGGTGTACTTTACCCTTATAAGAGGATTCAACTCTCTTGGCTGCATTATGAGGCAAGTCTAAACAACCTATCTGTAGGAGAGTGGAGGAAACTACTTAATACTGAGGGTATAGACTTAAGTAAGTATAAGTTTATTCCAGAGAACTTACATATACATCATGAAGATGAAAACTATCTTAATAATGAGATAGATAATTTAAAACTAATATATCCTGCCTCTCATGGGAAATTACACATAAAAGACAGACTTAAAAACCTTTCCTTTATAGCCGATGAAGATATTGTAGTCTCTATAGAACCTAAAGGTGAAGAAGAGACCTTTGATATAAAATGTGGGTATCCCTTTAACAACTTTGTGGCTAATAACTTCATTGTGCATAACTCGGGCAAGAGTACTATAACTTTACACCAAATTGCAGAGTACCAAAAAGCTTTTCCTAATAAAAAAGTAGCATTATTTGATTATGAACATAGCTTTGACGAGACTTACGCAAGGGCCATTGGCGTAGATGTAGATAACCTACTATTTTATCAACCAGATACTCAAGAGGCTGGGTATGATATGATACTCGACTTAATCTCTAAAGATGTTTTATCTTGTGCTGTTATAGACAGCCAGACTGCAGCAGTACCAAAAGTTATTCTTGATGGGGAGATGTCTGATGCTAATATCGCCTTACAAGCAAGAAATAATAGCAAGTTCTGTCTTAAAGTAAAGGGCCAACTAAGTATTCATTCCACTAGTTTATTCATAGTGTCACAGACAAGAAATACTATTGGGGGTATGGGGGATCCAAATATTACTACAGGAGGAAAGGCCATAAAGTTCTATGCTGACGCCAGATGGAAAGTGTGGAAGATGAATGATAAGGAGAAAGAGCAGAATAAAACTACTGTAGACGTAATTAAGAGCAAGGTAGGTAAACCTTGGGGACAAGCAAAATTTAATATCAAATGGGGAGTAGGCATCTCTATGGAGGATGAAGTACTTGAGTATGCAGTGGAATTTAATATCATAAAAAAGGCCGGCTCTTGGTACTCTTATGGGGAAACTAAACTAGGTCAAGGTGCTGAAGGTGTAGTAGATATCTTACAAGATAACTTTGAGCTCCTTGAAGAGATAAAATACAAGGTGATGAGAGCTCTCAGACAGGAGCAAGCAACAGAACCTTCTGTAAAAGAACAACTAAAAGCGGCCCTTATTCTTGATAAAAAGGAGGAGGTATGAAATACATTATTGGTATAGACCTAGCAAAGAAAGGAGATGAGCTGTCAACCATATGTGTAATGCATGAAGATGAGAATGGTTTTATTGTGCATGATGCTTATGGACAATCCTCTCCTGAAGATTTTAAGAACTTAGTAGAGGAATTTAAGAATAAATATTACGATCATATAGTAGTAGAGGAGGAGAAGATTATTGCTAGACCAGCTATTGGCTATATTCCTTCTTATAAAGTAGAGTATTTACCTAAGTATTTTACATCAACATCAAATATAAAACAAAATGGAAGAGATTAAATATTTTAGTCCTGATATAGAAGATTTTCATGTAAGTTATGAATATGAAGTACTGTCAATAGGTAGAATTTTTGATGACTTTGGCAACTTACTACCAAATAGAAAGAGAGATGAGGAGATTCAGTGGAGAATTACTAAAATGATTAATCCTTCTGATCTTTTACATATTAGTATTAGCTATGATAGAAATAAGATTAGATGTGCCTATCTAACTAAAGAACAAATAGAAATAGAGGGGTGGATAGATATAACTCTATCTTATCAAAAAGAAAAATTAGTTGTTTGTGAAAAACAGATAGGAGAATATTATAGATTAGTTTATAATATCAAATCTCACATGCTTAGTATAACAGATTGTGAAGATTGTTCTCATTTTATAGGAGAATGTAAATCTATTAATGAGTTTCGTTATATCTGTAAGTTACTAAAGATATGAAATGTAAGAAATGTGGAAAGAATGCTGAGAACGACCTCTGCTTTAAATGTAAGCCTAAGAAGAGATTGAAAGTGACTCCTAAGGCAAATAAGAACGAAGCTGTAGATGTAATGAAAGAGCTCTTTTTTAGCGTATGGGATAAGAGAAAACATGAGTCAGAAGTTTCTAAAACTTATTTAGGTTGGGAGCCTCTTACGGTATTCTTTCATCATATCCTTCCTAAGGGAAAGTATGAAGTAGCCAAATATGATGAAGAGAATATCGTACTTCTAACTTGGGAGGAGCACAGCAATGTTGAAGCTGATATGTATAAGTATGAAGAGATTAATAAAAGACGTGAGTACCTAAAAATTAAATACAATTTATAATGGACAGAAATCAATTTTACTACACTACTAAGGTGCTGGTTAATGGGACAGAAGCTGCCCCTAAGTTTGAAGAGTATGAAGAGAGCTTCAATGTTTTACAAATCACCCGAACAAGAAAGCTACCTGATGGGAGAGTAATCGTTCTACTAAACGATGTACATCAAAGGTTAGAAGAGGTGCCAATCCTGAATAAGTCTGGAAAAATGACAGCTGTAAGAAAAGAGAATGTTACTTATCAGAGTGAAATTCTTCTTAGTAAGGAGGATGGTTATGCTCTTTGGTTAGCTACTCATATTTTTACTCCAGATGTCTCTGACCTCTTCTCCCCCACTATTAATCTTAATCCTGTAAACGGAGATGAATTACCCACCAATAAGTTGTAAGACTATTACCTATGGGAGAGTAGAAATGCTTGAGGAGGCCCTTGAAGGCTTCCTCAGGCAGGACTATCCTGGTAAGAAGGAGCTTATCATTGTAAATGATTGCCCTTTTCAACATTTAATATTTGACCATCCAGAGGTAAAGATTATAAATGTTGACAGCACTTTCAAGACTATAGGAGAAAAAGAGAACTTCGCATTTAGTCAATGCGACTATGATATCATAGTGCAATTTGATGATGATGATATAGCTCTACCAAATCACTTGAGAAATGTAGCAAAATACTTTACTGAAGGCTCTGATCTATTACATTGGCAAAATGCTATTTTTATGAATATGCCAAAAATAGAATCTCTTATTTGTGTTGGAAATTCTGGTATTGTATATAGTAGGAAGGCTTATGAATTGGTTGGAGGGTATCCTCTGGAGAATGCTGGTTATGATATGACTTTTGTAATAGCAATTAAAACTCTTTCTAAGAATGTTATTTTTGCTGATCCTCCAGATGATGAAGTGAGTTGGATATATGTATGGGGAGGACGTGGATATCACATGAGCGGTATGGGAACAGATGATGATACCAGACCTAATGTGGTGCTAAGGCATAGTGCCTATATTGAGTCACTAAGAGTAAAAGGGCTTGTTCCTGTCGGAGGAATCTCTCTCAGACCAAATTGGAAATATAACTACCCACAAATGCTAAAAGACTTTCTAAAAAAATGATTGTAGAATTTATTATTCCTACATATGATAGGATTGATCTTCTTAAATGTATGTTGTCATCATTAGTAGCTCAAACCAATGAAGACTGGGGAGCTAATGTTGTAATAGATGATATTAAGAATGATGAACTTGTATGCATGTTAGAACAGTTTGATGACGATAGAATTAAACACATGTTTACAGGTTGCAGATATAATGACTTTGGTCATACACCCAGAGAGATAGGAAAGCAGCTAAGTCGTGCTACCTATATTGTTATGACCGGAGATGACAATTATTACACACCTAATTTTGTTCATGAACTAAAGAACGCTTCCATAGACAAGCCAGGTGTTATCTATTGGGATATGGTGCACTCACATTATGGGTACACTTATTTTAAATGTACTCCTGGAAATCATCAGATAGACATGGGAGCTTTTGCTACAAGGAAAGACATAGCGCAATCTATTGAATTGGGGCATGAGTTTGCCGCAGATGGTTATTTTATAGAGGAGGTTAAAGCTAAGTTCCCAAAAGAAAAGATGACAAAAATTGATAAAATCTTATTTGTCCACAACTAATGAAAAGACTCACAGAAATAGCCAATAAGTACTCTTGTGATAAGGGTACAGAATCCTACGAGAAGCATGGGTATACAGAGGTTTATGACGAACTCTTTAAGGAGTTACCTCCTCCTGTAAAAATGCTTGAAATAGGGGTAATGGATCCCAGATTCCCTGGAGCATCTGTAAAGATGTGGAAGGAATACTTTCCAGACTTATTATTTGTAGGACTGGATATAAATAAAGATGCGGAGTCTCTCAGAGAGTCAGGCACTATTATCTACATTGGAGATCAGAATAGCAAGGAGGACCTTCTTAACCTTCTAATAATTACGGGAGGGGACTACGATATAATTATTGATGATGGCTCTCATGTAGAAGAACACATTCTCACAAGTTTTACACACCTATTTCCAGCTGTAAAGCATGGAGGGTATTACATTATTGAAGATTTACATGCCTCTCAGGCTCAAAAATATAAGCTTATAAGGGAGATAGTATCTCTATATGATTTTAAAGAATCTGGGCTTAGATGTGAGGGGAAACTCTGGATAATCCAAAAGTTATAGAAATAAGAAGGCCCCTATTAAGGGGCTTTCTTCATTTTGATAATCTCTTACCTGTCATAGGCGCCATAGGTGATTTCCTATTTAGCTTTGGCAGAGACTCCCTCATAAAGTTTGGATGCTTCTTAGAAGGAGATGCTACCTTAGGAGCCTTTGTATTAACCTTTTTCATTTCTTTTTGATTTTACCTCCACACTTAGCGGAAGGATTTTTCTTACTTGTTTTCATTCTTCTGAGTTTTTAGATTTAACAATTTTTAAATTGGATACTGGGGGAGAAGGGATAGGAGTAGTTTCCTTGGCTCCCCCTGCTCCCACAGATTTAGCCAGAACATCTTCAAGAGCTTTACCTGATTGGGTAATAGTAGGGAATAAGGACTGCACCATCCTTAATGTGTTAATCAATAAACCAAATTGCTCCCCTGTAAGTTCAAACTTATCTTCTGGAGTCCATGTATAGGTCTTATTATTATCAAATTCTGTCATCGGTTTTATATTTTAAAGGTTTATTCTAAATTTTCTTCTTGTTTTACTTCGGTTTTTTTCTGCATAAATAAGAAGGTCATCGCTGGAGCCGCAATGGTTAAAAAGATGGTTCCAGCGGCAGTGGCGGCTATAATCACACTCTCGGCTTTTCCGAACCATATTACTTCCTGCGCAAAGATGAGCGCAATCATTATCACGATAAAGCCAATTAATCGAGAGCTACTTTGGTTTCCCGAAATGGATTGAAAAAAAGATGTTTTCATGACATTTAAATTTAAAATTTATCTTGTAATTAATTTTCCATGTATTACTATTGACTTACCATATTTCATAAGTGGTTTTCCGATAGTGGACGCTGCTTGATATTCATAAGCACCAATGTCAGGCAGTCCTACGATTGGATTCCCTAAAAAGTCAGTAGTTAATCCTACATTTGCTCCTGCATTGATTGCCGGACTCTGTGGTTGAAGTCTGAAATCAACATTCGGTACATTGGTGCGGATAGCTGATACGAATAATGGATTTACCTCACCATTCTCACAATCTGTCTGACCGTAATTGCCTCCTTGCATACTCGCTTGCCAACCAACGGAACCCGCACCATAGAACAATTGACCGCCATAAACCATGTTATTTTTTACTGTCCAGCCATATACCCCGTCATAGGCTTGTATAGCATATGGGAATTGCACACTGAGCTGATAAAAAATATTGTTTACGATTGTTTCATTAAAACAACCATTGCTATCAGACCAGATAAACATATTGGCACCAGCAAAGTTTTCATCCACCCAAGCCAACACGTTGTTTGCGATTAGGTCATTATTTGAACCCATTGTAATATGACAGCCCGATATGTTGTACATGATGTTGTTCGTAATCGTAATATGGTGTGCCGCATTTTCAGCCAAATCTGGATAGGGTGAACCTATGTAGATCGCATGATCTTTATTAAGAAGGTACGAAACAGGATCAGAATTTGTTATACCACCTGTTCGCCCGATATTGTAGATCAGGTTTCCGTCTATGACGATGTGATGCGATGTCGATACAACATAAATAGCACTAAGGCCATAATTACTATCATAAACTATCCGTCCGATATTATGTATTTTGCAACCCTGTATAGTAATGTATGAATTGGTATAAGGGAGATATACCCCCGGGCTCTCTTCATAAAAGTTGTTCATCTCAATAGCGCTACGGGTAAAATCCTTAATTTCAAAGTCAATAAATTTCAGGTAAGAGGCCCCACCCATTGGGGAAATACCGTACCCAGCAGTATTTGCCCCTGTGACTACCGCCCCCCATTTGTGCTCGCTTTTGAACACAATTTCGTTACCTGCAGTACCATTGCAGTAAATCAAAGCAAAGGCAATGCCTATGGCGGTGTAGGTTCCGTCCCTTACAATGACTGAATCCCCCGGCAAAACATGTTCCGATGCATACTGTATTGTAAGATATGGAAGTGCAAATGTTCCACGACCGCTCGCATCCGTACCATTAGTAGCAACATAATAATTTGTTGCCATTAATTGAAAACAGCCGATGATCATGACTACAGTCATTAATTTTTTCATCGTTTTTTTATTTTAAATTAAAATTATTATATCTATTAGCTGTTAGTGTTAATTACCAAGTTGTTAATGCTGTTCTAACCCAAGTATTTGTTGCAGTGCAAACATAAATGTATGTTGCTGTTATTCTTACTTCCCCTGCTGTGCCTGTGCCTGTGGCACTAGTTGGTGCTGTATCAAATCCTGATTTCTTATCTGTCAGTAAAATATTCCTAATTGCAGTGGAATTAGTTGCAAAGAAGTTAGTGCCATTGTATTCCACAGCACCTGCCTCTGCTGTAGTATTCAAAACTCCTGAAGTAAATTTACTTGGTGCTGAACCTGCTGTGGCTGTTCCTGCTGGTAGATGTAATCTAGCTGTAGGTATTGTTTGAGCTAATCCTACATTGACAGAAGTGTTACCGATAATAATTTGATTATCAGCCGTTGTCCAAGTTCCATTACCCAGCGCCATTGAGTTTACAGCATTTGTTTTTTGTGAAGCATTATAGCCAGCCTCATACCCTACAAAAGTATTACTATTCCCATCAATGATACTTCTACCAGCGTTCCCTACCTGTGCAGAGTTGTTGTTACCTGTGGTGTTGGAGTTGAGGGCATTCATTCCTTGTGCAGAATTGAAGGAACCCGTGGTGTTGGAGAAGAGAGCATTCACTCCATGTGCCGAGTTGTTGATACCTTCAGTGTTGGAGTATA
>JBBRUH010000123.1:0-12874 GCA_038248005.1 Cytophagales bacterium
CTTAGTGATTGCACATAGGCAAAAGAAAAAGGGAATGGCTTGGGCCAGAGCTGGTTCAAGTGCACTAGCTATTATTAGAGTTCATCGTATCAATGCCCAAATAGCTGCATAAATGACACGACAATTGCTACACTAAGATTTCTTTTGGTTTCAAATACTTGAAAAGTATCTTTCTTGGCATCTTTTTAGAAGAGTTAATAACATTCTTGTAGATATTTGTAAACATATATTCAAGTTTTAAAACCAATAAAAATATAATATAGATAAATTTTATTTTAAATATGGAAGAAGCCAATGTATTTGAGGGATATTACAGAATAATCTTTATCTCTTTTGCTGTTATTTTAATTATTGCAGGTTTATTGGCTATTTGGCAGTTTCAGAGTGGCTTTGAATATGAAGTGAATAATATGGAAGATCAGCTCAAAGAAAATACTGCTCAGCTTGAGACTATTATTCAGGTAGCAAAGGCAGGCTTATATACTATAAGAACAGAGGCAGAATTATATCTAGAGAATCCTGATTTATTAGGAGATACACCTCAAACAAAATACTTAAGCCATAATGATAAAGATAATTTCTATTTTTTGGATAGTTTGCCTACGCTTTGGCAAGAAAATCTAGGTAATATCACAGGAATAGGAGATTATAAAAAATTATCATCTACCCAATTTCACCATTTAAAAGTAAGCTGTAGAGTTGGTTCTTTGTTGAAAACTAGTCTCGAAAACTCTCCTAATTCAGTGTTGGCTTATACAAGTTTTGATAATAATTTCGTAAATCTTTTCCCTTTTATTCCTTCCAAAGATTTTCACGTAAACTCTGCGTTTTTTGAGACTTTTCATAAAACGTATGCAGAGGTGTATCCTTCTAAAAATCCCCAAAGAGAGATTATTTGGACAGAGGTATATGTAGATGAAGCTGGCAATGGTCTTATGGTTTCGGCAGTTATTCCATTGTATGAGAGTAATAAGCATGTGGGCATTGCAGGGATTGACCTTACACTGGACTCACTCAACACGATTATACGCCAATCACAAAGAGAGCAAGGGGAAATATTCTTGGTCAATGAATATCAGCAACTTATGGCACATCCTACTTTGAAAACCTCAGATAAAAAAGATATTCCTACACTAAGTGCAGCTTTACCCTCTAACTTACAGGAGTACACTAAAAAGTGGGACAGCCTACCAGAAAGTAAACTGATTTATGCAGAAAATCATCTATTAATGATCAAACAAGTAAGTGGAACTCCATGGAAACTTGTGTATGCAGTCAAAGCTTGGGATATTTATTTCTTGATTTTAAAAAATATTGGATTGAGTTTGATTTTTGTGATTTTTAGTATTGGAGGGATTATGATAGTATCTACCTACTATACTCGTAGCCGATTTATCCAGCCTGCTACTGCATTAGTGAGAAGGCTAAAAAATGAATACAATAATCAACCTTCTCTAGAAGAAAAATTACCCAAAACTTGGCAACCTTGGTTTGAGGTAGTAAAAGAAATATTCTCTAAAAATAGAGAGCTAGTCAAAGAGTTAGAGGCGTATAATCAAGAGCTTGAATTTAAAGTACAAGAGCGAACTGAGGAAGTGATGACTCAAAACGAAGAACTTCTACAAAATCAAGAGGAAATTTCTTCACAAAGAGATCATATTGAAATCAAGAATAGAGAACTTGAGCTATTTAACGAAAAATTAAAAGGAAATGAGAATATATTAAAAAGATCTCTTACACAGCTAAAAGAAAACCAAGAAAAAATACAAGAAAAAAACACAATTTTAGAGCAAAAAGATAGGTTAATTGGCAATAGTATTCGAGCTGCACTTTCTATCCAATCTGCTATGCTTCCTTATCCGCAGAGAATGCAAGAGATTTTAGGAAATTATTTTATGATATTTAAACCAAGAGATGTAGTCTCAGGTGATTTTTATTGGTTAGGAAAAACAGGGAATAAAAATATTTTAGTAGTTGCGGATTGTACTGGACATGGCGTACCAGGTGCATTGATGAGCATGATAGGGAGTAGTATTTTAGACAAGATAGTTACTCTAAAGCAAGAGTATAATCCTGATAAGATTCTTGAAAGCATGCACGAAGAAATATTTTTTGCCCTCAAACAAGAAGAAACCCAAAACACTAATGGGATGGATATGGCGGTAGTCTGTTGGGAAAAGACAAATGACGGGTATGAGCTATCCTTTGCAGGAGCTAAAAGGCCATTGTATTTTATAGAAAAAGGCTCACATGAGGTAAAAGTTATTAAAGGAAGTCGCCGCTCTCTGGGAGGGATTCAAAATAAAAATACCCCTTTTGAATTACATATTTTTTCTTTAAAAACTGAAAGCCGCATTTATCTCTGTACAGATGGCTATGAAGACCAAAACAACCCTATACGTAAAAAAATAGGGGAGAAATCACTACTGAATGCCATTTCTGATATTCAAAATGAAAGTTTAGATACACAAAAAGAAGAGTTACTTGACTTACTTAGCAAGCATCAGCAAGAGAGTATGCAAAGAGATGATATTTTATTAATGGGTTTTCAGCTTTAAAAATAAAAAATTCTCTAAATTTAGTGAGTTTAGAGAATTTTAATTTTTGGGTAGAGAGATGATTATGGATTAATCTCTGCTGCGATATTCAACCTAACAGAAGTCTGGGCAGGGTCATTAGTAATGATAGTTACATTTTGATCTTGTTTTCCTGTTTTGCCACTACTATTAAAT
Organism: Cytophagales bacterium; assembly: GCA_038248005.1. GTDB lineage: Bacteria > Bacteroidota > Bacteroidia > Cytophagales > Microscillaceae > JAABSX01. The sequence goes on from JBBRUH010000123.1 coordinate 2,733, forward strand.
CTTACCGTAATCATAGTAGATTCACCTGGTGCTAGTTCAGTTTTTTTAGGCTCTGATGCTGTGCAGCCACAAGACGCACTTGTTTTGCGAATAATCAAAGGAGCATTGCCATTATTGGTCATCTTGAAATCTATACTAGAAGTAGTGCCTTGATTTATTTTTCCAAAATCATGGTAAGTTTTATCAAAGCTAATCATAGGTATTTTGGATTCGCTTGTCAAGTTTCCAAAGTTTTCTACAATATTGGCACTGATATACATTTGTTTGTTAGGCTCTAAGGTATCATTTGTCATCAAAATAAATCGGTCAGACATATAACCCCAGTCATTCTTTTTAACGGCATCATACTTAAATTGAAGGATGAGTGAATCTCTTGGGTTTATTTGAGTTTGAGAAGCTACCATGCTAATGTGTGGAGGAAAAGTAGCCATTGTTTCGGCTAGTTTGAGATTGATAGGTTTTTCAGATTGGTTATAAAGCAAAAAATCAACGGTGCTATTAGTATCATCATTATAAACTTGGTTAAAATATACATTTCTTGCACGCATACGCAAAGCACCACTTTCTATTGGAAACCAATCTTGAGGGCCTCTTTCTCTTGGGATTACATCTCCGTTTATAATAAGCACTGCAGTAGAGTTAGATGCATCACTTGTAACAGTAATAGATTTATTAAATGGGCCAGGTCGGTTGCTAGGGTTATATGAAGCCGTGATAATACCTGTTTTACCTGGGGTTACTGCTTCCTTAGTCCAAGTAGGAGTGGTACAGCCACAGGAAGCTTTTACGTTTGAGATAGTTACAGGAGTACTGCCTGTATTCGTAAATTCAAAAGTAACTTCTGCTGGCCCATCTTCTTCCTGAATCTGCCCAAAGTCGTGTTTGTTCTTCTCAAATACCAACTTGCCTTGAGCTATAGCCTGTGCCGAAAAAAGACTAACTATTATTAGTAATCCAATAATATTGAAAAGGTAGATACGCATAGTTTTTTTATTTTATTTAAAATGAATAGTAAGGTATTAAAATACAAACTTTAAATTATCGTGAATATTCCAATTCAGCAGAAGTTAGATTTTGCTTTAACAAGGCTTTAACAGCCTGTTTTCTAAATGAATGAGCGTTGGTTTTAGGCTCTTATCAGATTTTGGACTGATAATAAATATTTCATAAACATATCAAAAAAGATGCTAAAGATACAATTACATAAAATATTAAATGTGAGTTTATGTTGAGATGTTTTCAGTTTATTCTAGGTAAGAAACAATGTAATTGTTACTTCTTGATTTTCAGTTACTTATTTAAATCTTCCACTCGAGAATCTTAGAATAGCAAGCTTTGTTACCTAATATAAGAGTTTTTCGTAAGCAATTTTCCATGTTTCCTATATGTCTATAAAAAAGTTAAAGTGTTGGTAGTTAGTTTATAACAGATCTAATATCTAAATAGCAAATTCTTGTAAGTCTTTTGCCAATTGTTTTACAATTCCTCTATCTTCGGGATTATAAATCCAATTATTGTCAAACTTGTGAATAATCTCAGGATTAGGTTGCTTAGAGATGGTGAGGCTGTGAAATTTAGTGTCCTTCTCCTGCTGTCTTCTCATTTTTTTGGTAACTTCTTCTCTAATTTCAAACATCACAAAATCAGAAACCATGAGCACATCTGCATCTTTATAATCATTGGTTTCTAGCATGCTCAAGGTAGCCATCATGGCAGGCGTTACATCTGTGCCACCATGGAAAGACATAGACAAAAACTTGACGATTTCATCCATAGAGTTGGCAAGGTCTAGTAGGTTAATGGTCTTAATCCCGACTGAAAAAGAAATTAAAAAGCATTTTCTTTGTTCCCTAGAAGCCATTTTAAGAATGGCAAAACACAAAACCTTGGCGATTTGCTCGGGAAGACCTTCCATTGAGCCACTTGTATCTATACAGATAATAAAAGGACCTTTTTCTTTGCGTCTTTCTTTTTGTTGGGTATAATAATTTACCTTATTACTCACCACTAGGCTACGCCCTTGTTCTTGGAAGGTAAGCAAGCTGTGATCTGCAAGCTTTTTATAAAATACAGATTCAGTCTCAGGATAGCCCAAAAAGCTTACTTCGGAGGGTAAAACCTTTGGGAGATGATTGCTTTCATGGATTCCTCCAATCTCAGATTTTAGCTGAGGGTCATCTATCCAAGTTTTTTTTGTGATTACCTGTGCAAAAGTCTCTTCTTCTAGCTCAGTCTCAGCCTCACGCATTCGCCCCAGCAAATCAGCCAATTCTTGAATAGATTCTTCTTTTTGGAGTAGTTCAGAATATTTTTGTAAGATATTAAAACTTGCTTTTTGCCAAAGTCCACGAGACATATCCCAGTAACGACCTACCTCTGCTTGAAAAGGTGTGATAATCTCTAATAGCTTTAAAAATTCTTCTACCTTTGCATACAGTAATTCACAAAACTGCTCACGTTGTTTGTCTATATTATCAAGCTCATGAGCCAGCCTTTTGGCAGTCAAGAGAGATTGCCATCTATTGAGCAAATCTTCTATCAGAATATCCAGCCTTTTGAGTTCAACTTTGTATTTATCTACACTTTTAGGGTCTCTTTCTAGGGTATAAGCATCTATGTCTTTGGTAAGTTGCTCAAATTTTTGCTCATAAAAGCGTGTATCTATCTCTTCAGGGATATAAATATCTCTTAGATAATTGGTTAATTTATACCAATGCTTTACCCACATAAAAGTTGGTCGGGTATGCCATCGCTCTAGTTCTTTTTGTTCTTCTTCATAAGGACTGTCACTTTTTGCCTTTTGGAGTGCCTGACGCATCCATTTAAAAGCATCTTTCATGATTTCTTGTCTGAGATTTTCATTTTGGCGAGAGGCTTCTACTAGCTGCTGATTGTCAAATATCTTGTCAAGTGCATCTTTCAAGTATTCAAATTCAGAAGAAGTTTGTAGGAGAGATTCAATTTTAGAAGAGGTTGGTTTAAATTTTTGGTGGAGATACTGCACCAGATAAGTGCGGGTAGGGCGGTCAAATATATTTCCAAATTCAATGAATTGTTTAAAATCGTCTTCAAGCTGCATTATATTCAGTCTTAGGTTTTGTATTGCCAAAAACTAATAACTATCTTAAAGGCAAATTGTCTTTCGAAATGCATAAAAAAAGATAGGAATCAAAAAACTCCTATCTTTCCGAATCTAAAAACCACTTAAAAACAAATTTGATATGAATGATATATAATGATATATAAGGATATATTCAGTATTTGCAATCGTTTTTCTAAATATACGACTTTTTCACCTAAAAAGTAGAAGTTCATTTTTTTTAGCTATGTTAATCGCATGTTAATACTTGTTTTTAAATAGTTTTTTAGACATATAATGTATCTTAATCACTTAAAAATATTGCTTATGAATTCTGATATCCCTGTTTCTCAAGCCAATCTCTATCAACACGTGCAATACCTGACAGAGATTCGCCCTTACCGAAATTACCAAAACCTAGAAGCTCTTAATCAAGCTGCCTATTATATTGAAAATCAATTGAAAGAATATGGTTATGCTCCCGAAGCACAGACTTACCAAGCCAAAGACAATCAATATCAAAATATAATCGCTCAATATGGCAATCAAGAAGGTAAACGAATAGTCATAGGTGCTCATTATGATGTGGATGGAGACCAGCCTGGGGCAGATGATAATGCTAGTGCCGTCGCAGGGCTTTTAGAAATTGCAAGACTTTTGCAGATACTCAAACCCAAGCTGAAGCACAGAGTAGATTTAGTAGCTTTTAGCCTAGAAGAAGCACCTTTTTTTTACACAGAATGGATGGGAAGTGCAGTGCATGCTCATTCACTTAAAGAGCAAGAAATAGATGTAGAACTGATGATTTGCCTAGAAATGATTGGCTTTTTCTCAGATGAACCTCACTCTCAAAAATTCCCTCTACCTGAGTTGGCAAGTATGTATCCTCATACTGCCAATTATATTTGCTTGGTAGGGCGAACAGAAGAAACCCAAATTGTGGGAGATTTCAAAAAACAAATGCTTGAGAGTGCCAATATAGATGTACAATCTATCTGTGCTCCCATAGAGTTGGTAAGTGATATCACTCGCTCAGACCATTATAATTATTGGATGAATGGCTACTCTGCACTGATGGTTACGGATACTTCTTTTTTGAGAAACCCTAATTACCATGCCATCACAGACACGATTGAAACCCTTGATTTTGAGCGAATGACGGAGGTAGTAAGGGGCACTTATGCTGCATTGGCGGAGATTTTTGGAGAGTAGTGTGGTTGTTTTGTTGTTATCTTAGACCTTCAAGTCCCTGAGAATCCCATGTCGTCGTTGTGTCTTACTTTTCGGCTCGTCATTGGGGAGACCAATGACTTGGTAGAAAACAACACCCCATAAATAAATTTATTTATGGGCTTTGTTTGTATTATGGGCAGTCCCCCACTTTATCATTCCGAAACGAAGTGAGAAAACTCTCGAGAGATTCTTCGCAGGCTGAGAATGACAAAGTAAGCGTGAAAAAAGCATGATACTGCTATTTGCCACTTTTCTTCTCAAAATTAAGAGATACAGAATTAAGGCAATAACGCATGCCTGTGGGTTTGGGTCCATCATTGAACACATGCCCTAAATGTGCTTCACAAGTACCACAGACCACTTCTGTTCTAACCATTCCGTGTGTTTTGTCTAAGATTTCTTTGACGGCATCTTTAGAGACAGGCTCATAAAAACTAGGCCAACCCGAACCAGATTCATATTTGGTTTCTGAGGTAAATAGAGGGCTATCACAACAGATACAATTATAAACGCCTGTATCCTTATTTTTATAGTATTTTCCTGTATAAGCTCTTTCAGTTCCTTTTTCTTGGGTTACGTGATACTCTTCTTCACTTAGTTTGCTTTTGAGTTCTTCTTTGCTTAGGATGTTTTCGTTTTTCATTGTATTTATTTGTTTATGTTCTTGGCAAGGTATTGAAAATAAGATAATAGAGATATAATTGTAAACATGTGAATGTGGTAAACATCGTTTAAAAATTTCTCCATAATCTTTCATCTCCTTTTCTTAACATTTAAAATAGGTAAAATGATTTTTAAAATCAAAAGATTTAGTCATTAGGCTACTGAGAAACTAAGTAATTTAAGTCAGGATAAATTAGGGGCTTCTTCTCATAATTTACACCTTGTGTCTTCCTTAGATTCTTCTGTTAATTTTTAAAGCGTCTAAAATTATTAGCAATAAATCTCTAAATTGGCAAACCCATTTCATAAAAGCCACTTTAAGAAGGTTTTTCAGTAAAATGGTGAGAAAAATGGATAGGAAAAACCTTTAACAGATACCTAAAATCTTTAATGAAATGTTAAAACTAATTGCAAAATTAATTCTTAAAATATCGGGTTGGACTGTAGATAAACAGCTTCCTCCCGAAATCAAACGCTGCGTAGTAGTGGCAGCTCCTCATACCAGTAATTGGGATTATTTGTATATGATGTGTGCGTTTTTTATTTTTAAGCTAAGAATTAAAGTAACTGTGAAGCGTGAATGGATGCGCTTTCCGTATAGCATTGTTACTAAGCCTTTAGGAGGAATTGCCGTGGATCGCCGCCCAAAAAATCCAGATGATCCTCGCCCAAGTTTGGTAGAATCTCTGATTAGCTTATTTGAGAAAAACGAAGAGTTGATTCTAGTATTTACCCCCGAAGGCTCTCGTTCTAAGAGAGATGAATGGAAAACAGGCTTTTACCATGCCGCTAAAGGGGCAGGCGTGCCGATTTGCTTAGGCTATGTAGATTATAAGCATAAAATAGCAGGTATCAAGAAAACTATCTACCCCTCTGATTTTGAGGAAGACATGAAAGAGATTATGGCTTTTTATCAAGGTATTACTGCCAGATTTCCAGAAAAATTTATTGTAGATAAAAAATACCTTTAACAAAGACCGTATTCTTTTTTAATAAAAATCTTTTATATTTGGGGAAATACAAAGACACATCTACCCTAAATACATTGTTTTTATGAAAAAGAGTACACTTTTTATCCTTGCATTGTGCTTGACAAGTATGGCTTTTGCCTGGGCTTATCAGCCTGTTTTAAAAGAAATTCATACCAAAAATACTTCTCAGATTGCCATAGGTTCTCAGCCAAATCCTCCTTCAATTTTCACTACTCTTCTTCAATCAAATCAAGAAACCTCCTCAGACCCTGAACCCGAAAATATGAACGGAATAACAGCAAGGCATAATGAATACCGTGCGAAAGTAGGTGCACCTCCTTTGGTCTGGTCTAGTGAATTAGCAGCTTATGCCCAAGCATGGGCTAGTGAGCTTAAAAAACGTGACTGCGACTTAGACCACCGCCCCTACAGCGGTAAATGGAAACAACAATACGGAGAAAATATCTACTGGTCTGATGGTATAAAAAATACTCCCGCAACAATAGCTGATGATTGGGGTTCTGAAAAATATGATTTTAATTATAATACTTGCAATTATAATAACTTTACATCTAATGGAAAAATAGTAGGACATTATACCCAAATGGTCTGGTCTAAAACCCAGAAGATAGGCTGTGCAATGGTGCGATGCGGAGACCAAGAAATATGGGTCTGTAACTACTCACCAGCAGGCAATATGATGGGGCAGAAGCCGTATGAAATAAAATAAATAAATATGCAGAAATACATTCAACAACTGATAGAAGACATCAACCAAAAAGCTGAAAAAGAGCTAGAAATACCTGATTACACACTACTTTTTCCTGATCATCCAGCGATAGAAGCAGGTTTAGATTATATAGTAGCTTGGGAGATGGCTCCCGATATTCCGATGACCGAGGCATTTGGAATATCAGCGGATAGTTTCCCCTCCATGGATAAGCTGACTGAATCACAAGCAAAAGATGTGAATGAAGCTATTTTAAATTTATGGTCAGTAAACAGAATTTATGCAAATTTTCCTGAAAATTTTCTTTCACAACTCATCATCTATAGAGAATTACGCAAAAAAATGCAAGAAGACACCATAAGGCTATTTCCTGACGGTGATACACATATTGAATTTTGCTCCTATGAACCTGAATCTTGTCCTTGGGGAATGGATTTCTGTATTTGTAAAGATAGTGAATGGTTCAATGAAGAAGACAATGATGCCACTCAGGAGACTAATATGGACGGAGATGATTTTCCTTTTTAGTATGCCTTGGGTCGGAGAATCTTGCTATTTATATTTGAAATCACAGACAGATTAGTATATTTGCTATATAAACCAAAAAGAATATAGAAAATATGTCTGAAGCTTCACTTCGCAAAATATATTTAATCCGTCACACCACTCCCAAAATAGAAAAAGGCTTTATCTATGGGCAAACCGACTTAGATGTCATGCCTAGTTTTAAGGAAGAGTTTGAGGAGATTCGAGAGCTTGTTCCACAACACGCTGATATGCCTCTTTATAGCAGTCCTTTAACTCGCTGCCGCAAACTAGCAGAGGCACTGCAAGGGCAACCCCTTACTTTTGATGAACGCATCAAAGAAATGAATTTTGGAGATTGGGAGATGACAAAATGGGATGAACTAGACCCAAGACTACGAAATCATTGGCTTAAAAATATAGAAACAATTGCTCCTCCCAATGGCGAATCTAATACAGATTTAAAAAACAGGAGTATAGACTTTTGGGATGAAATCCAGAAAAAACAATATAAAGAAGTGGGCTTAGTAACGCACTATGGCATTATTCAGTCCTTGCTTTCACACTTATTACACATTCCAGTAGCCAAATCTCACCGACTAGATATTAACTATGGAGCAGTGATTCAGATAACGGTGAGGGAGGAAGAATTTTTTAAAATTAAGTTTTTAAGGTAAATCGCTTGGATTTTACCAAATTATTAAGATTTTTGACCTTTCATTAAAAAAAATATTAAATTAAGATATGAACGTACCAACAGAATTACGCTACACCGAAGAACACGAATGGATTCGTATAGAAGGTGATAATATTGCATATATAGGAGTTACCGATTTTGCACAAGGTGAATTAGGTGATATTGTCTATGTAGAGATAGAAACAGAAGGAGAGGAGCTTGAGCAAAATGCTGTTTTTGGAACAGTAGAAGCCGTAAAAACAGTTTCTGACTTATATTTGCCTGTAGCAGGTAAAATCTTAGAAGTAAACGAAAAACTTGCTAATGAACCTGAAATCGTAAACTCAGACCCTTATGGAGATGGCTGGATGGTCAAAATAGAGCTAAAAGACCCTAGTGAGTTAGAAGGTTTATTAAGTCCAGAAAGCTATAATGATTTTATCAATGCCTAGTTAACGCCTAGTTAAAAATTTGAGTAGTTTTATTTATTAGATACTATTTTAAAAGGTACAGTTTGCCAGAGTCCAATAATTTTAAGAGTTAAGAGAAAATCCAAATGTTCTATCGTTTTAATTTTTATCCTTTTATGTGGGCCTTGTGTATATTTGGATTAAACCTTGTTCGTGCAGATGGTATTCCAAGTCATCATCTAGTATCTTTTTTATACTTTGATAAATTAGCTCATTTTTTGGAGTTCTGCTTGCTTAGCTTTATACTATGTGTGGGTTTGAGTAAGCAGCATACCTATATTGCTATAAGATTTACAGCCTTAAAGACGAGTTTAATAGTTTGTCTTGTATATGCTTTGGTATTGGCAGTGATACATCTCTTTATAGCCAAAGAATATTTTGAAATAGCAGATTTATTGGCAGCCTTTCTAGGTTGTTTTATAGGTTGTGGAATTTTTTATCTAATTTATTTGTATAAAAGTGAGAATTAATTTTCATTAACTAAAAAAATAGGTAGATTTGTAAATCAATAGAATTATTAATCATTAATTAACGTTAAGTTGATATAAACTTTACAAAGAGTAATTTAACAAAACAAAGAAGTTTTATGGAACAGAAGAAAAAACCTAGTGCGGATGTGTACCGCAAAACCTGGACTTTCTTTTTTACAGGTTTAGTAATAAGTCTTGGTCTAGTCATCACAGCTTTCGAATGGAAGTTTTATGATGACCTAGAAGTGGTTAGCCTTGGTGCATTAGAAGCAGAGGAAACAGAAATCTTAGACATTCCTATTACTGAAATGCCACCACCACCGCCGCCAGTACTTCAGCAGCCTGAAATCATAGAAGTGCCTGATGAAGAAGAAATTGAGCAGGAAGTGGAAATGGATTTGGATGTAGAAATCAAAGAAGAAAAGGCTGTAGTAAAGCCTATTAAGATAGATGCACCACCACCACCACCACAAGTAGAAGAAAAAGAAGATGAAATCTTTATGGTTGTAGAAAACCAACCTGAGCCTGAAGGTGGTATGGCAGCTTTCTACAAATATGTGGGTAAAGAAATGGATTATCCTAAACAAGCTCGTCGTATGGGGGTAGAAGGTCGTGTATTTATGCAGTTTGTAGTGGATAAAGATGGTTCATTGACTGATATCAAAGTGCTGAAAGGCATAGGATCTGGTTGTGATGAAGAAGCTATCCGTGTACTTCAAGCTGCTCCTAAATGGAAACCAGGCAAGCAACGTGGTCGTCCAGTAAAAGTAAGGATGTCTATCCCAATCGTATTCAAATTGAATTAATATTTTTTTTTGATAACTTTTCTAAAAAGCTCATTCTTCGGGATGGGCTTTTTTTCTTATCCTTATTTTTGTTTTTGCATAAAGCATTACAAATGACCAAAATATCAAAAGACACACTTTGGAAAGGTATCATAGAAAATCTCTGTGAAGATTTTCTTCTCTATTTTTTTCCTGAATGGGCAGCCAAGGAAGCTGATTTTAGCAAAGGATTTCAGTTTTTGGATAAAGAGTTAGACGAGCTTTTCCCAGAAAATGCCCAGCAAAAACGCTATGCTGATAAAATCATCAAAATATTCACGAAATCAGGAAAAGAACAGTGGATACTCGTCCATATAGAAGTGCAAGGCTATCAAGATAAAGACTTTGCCAAGAGGATGTTTACCTACTTTTACAGAATCTTAGACCGTTGGAATCAAAGTATCATGGCTTTGGCAATTTTCACGGATGATAACCCTCGTTATGTTCCCTCTGAATATGTGTATCAGTATTATATAACTTCAATTAAATTACAGTAATAAA
>JBBRUH010000124.1:0-12864 GCA_038248005.1 Cytophagales bacterium
ATACGCTCAATCTCCCCACAGGCACCAGAGGCTTGGCAGGCGACCTGACCATTAGCTCCGTAGCTACTTTACAGCAGAATGGTACTTTCGGGAATGACCTCATAATGCAAGGAAACCTTATCAACAATGGTACTTTTACAGGGAATAACAGAGCTATCTTCTTTCAGGGAGCAGCAGCAAAGACTATCTCTGGCACGGGAACAAGCAATTTTTCGTTTTTATTGCTAAGTGGAGGCACACTTACCTACCAAAAGAACATCCAAGTAAATGGCGGTCTGACTATAGACGCAAGCACAAGCCTTATCAGTGAGGCAGGCAATGCACGCATACTCAGCCTACAAGCAGGTAATTTTGTCAATAATGGCGTTTTTACTGCCAATGACGGCTTAGTGAGTTTTTCGGGTGCAGGTAATCGTGAAGTGCAGGGTAGTAGCACTACTACCTTCAATCAAGTCAATATCTCTACAGGAGTTGATTTTGTAACTGCTACTCCTACGCCCGCCAATATATCTACAAGCCTACGCATACAGCCTGGAGGTTTTGTAGTAGCTACTCAAGCCCCCAATTATCAAGCAAACTCTACCTTGATTTATGCTATAGGAGGACCTTATGGGGCAGGAGAATCTTGGTATCAGAGTACGAGTAGTGGCCCAGGTGTACCACAAAACGTAAGCATCATCAATAATACTAGTCTAAACTTTAGTGCAGATGCTTTACACAGGCAGATGCTAGGAAACTTGGTGATTGAATCAGGCTCTACTTTTTTACTGTCCACAGCAGGAGGGGGAGACCTTCATATTGCAGGCGACTTTACCAACAACGGCACTTTTAATGGAAATGAAAGAGCAGTACTTTTCAATGGAAGTGCAGACCAAAATCTAACAGGTACTAATCTCATTAATATTGATTTCTTAATAGTCAATAAGTCAGGAGGTAAAGTGATACTTGGAAGAGAAATCACCGTCGATAAATTTGATGGAGTCGTAACACTTACAAGCGGAGACATAGACCTCAACGGCAATGACCTTTTACTGAATGGCACAAGCAGCCGTATCATAGAAAATAGAACCAATAACCACCTTATCACAGATGCCACAGCCACGAGCGAAGCCAATAAAGGTGGAAGAGTAAGAGCTAACAATCGCCCTGTAACTGCCACAGAAACAGACATCGCAGGGCTAGGATTACTCTTAAATGCTGCTGCTACAGGATATAATGTAAATATCAGTCGCTTTCATTATAAGGGAGCAGGCACAGGCATTCGCAAGATTTATAATGTTACAGGCACACCCACTAGCACCACACTCAGCATTGAGTATGCTAATGATGAGTTAAGCACTGTGCCTTTAGGTTCTATCGGGATGTATAGATGGGCTGGAGGATGGAGTCAAATCCCCGCAAGTGCCATGGGAAACAAAGTAACAGCTACAAACCCTATTACCTCTTTTTCTGCTTGGACATTAGGAGATAGCAATAACCCACTACCCATAAGGCTCACACGCTTTGATGCTACCAGAATCTCAGAGCAATCTGTAAAAATAGAATGGCAAACAGCCTCCGAACAAAATAATCTTGGTTTTGAGATAGAAAAAAGTGAAGACGGACAAAACTTTGAAAGCATCGCTTTCAGAGAAGGTGCAGGAAATTCAAGCCAAATAAGAGATTATCAGCTTGCTATCTCCGAAAACAAGGCTATGTATTACCGATTAAAGCAGATAGACCTTGATGGAAGTAGCACTCACAGTAGAGCAGTATTTGTACCCAAGTGGGCTATTGAACTTGAAATACTAGTATATCCTAACCCTACATTAAAAGAGATTTATATCGAGAGTAATTTAGATAAAGAAGCTCTTGTAGAGTTACAAATCATAAATCAACAAGGAGAGGTAATGACTACTTTAAGAGATAAACTAGAAAAAATCACTTTGAAGGCAAGCAATATCATAGAAAAAGCACCCTCAGGTATTTACTTCCTACATTTTAATTCGCAAAATACTAGACAAATCAAAAAGCTAATTAAAAATTAACCTGATTTGTCATTAACCAAAAAGAGGCTCACGAAAAGTGAGCCTCTTTTTATATTACAACCTCCTCATTTTGAGATAGTTTTCTACGGATTAAATCTAAGACAATGTAGCTAGTCATTCTAATATTGATAAGTCTGTCAGTGGTCAGAGATAGCTTGCGAGTAGAAGTCTTGACCCCGTCAGAATAAGCTATCCAAACTGTGCCCACGGGTTTGTCAGGGCTTCCTCCTCCTGGCCCAGCTACACCACTGCTTGCTACTCCTATATCTGTGTTAAATCTTTTGCGAACTCCTTCTGCCATTGCGATAATGGTCTCTTCACTGACTGCACCATGTTCATCTAAGGTCTCAGAGGGTACGCCTAACTGGCTCATTTTGATAGCATTGCTGTATGAAATTACGCCTCCTTCATAATAGGCAGAGCTACCAGCAATCTTGGTAATTAAATGCCCTATAAATCCTCCTGTGCAACTTTCAGCAGTGGAGATGGTTTTTCCTTGTTCTTTGAGCAAATCACCTACGATAGACTCTAACTCATCTCGGTCATATCCATAGATATATTTTTGAATTAGAGGTACTACTTTTTGGATTTCTTCTTCTACTTGTGTTTCAAGTGTAGCACGGTCTGGACCAATGGCGGTGATTCTTAACTTTACCTCTCCCCAAGTAGGCAGATAGGCAAGCTTGAGATTAGAGGGTAAGTTATCTTCCCATTGTTCTATGACTTGTGAGAGCATAGACTCACCTGCACCGAAAGTTCTGATGACTTTATGATAAATGACAGGGGTCTTGAAGAAGGTTTTAATCTTAGGAATAACCATTTCATCTATCAATATTTCCATCTCCTGAGGCACACCAGGCATAGATACAAAGGCTTTTCCACCTCGGTTAAACCACATCGCAGGAGCAGTGCCCAAACGATTAAAAAGAACTTCGCAGTTCTCAGGCATCATCGCTTGTTGGCGTAGATTATCAGGCAAGACACGTTTTCTTCTCTCAAAATAATCTGTAATCATTTTGAGGGCTTCTGGGTGTTCTACAAGTTCTGTATCAAAAAATTGAGCAAGTGTTTTTTTGGTAATGTCATCTTTGGTAGGTCCTAAACCTCCCGTAATGAGTACAATATCCACTCTTTTTTCGGCTTCGGCAAGTGCTTCAAGGATTTCGGATTCTTCATCTCCTATCGAGGTCATTCTCTTGACCTTGATACCAATTTGGTCTAGTGCCTGACTGATAAATTTTGAATTGGTGTCAGTGATTTGTCCATACAAGATTTCATCTCCAATGGTAAGTATTTCAGCAAAAATATTTTTCATAATTAAACAACAAATTACAGTGGCAAATAACAAATAACAGCATCATATTACAGCATCAAATCAACTCTTCAATTCTCATTCCTCATTCCTCATTCCTCAATTCCTCAATCCTTAGCTTTAAAATGAACTGACAATAAAGCAGACTCTAAAGTAAGCCCTGGACCAAAAGCCATGCTCAATATTTTTTCTTGGTGTTGGCTTGGGTTGAGGTCTTGCCAAAGGTATTGTAGTACGAATAATATGGTTACGGATGACATATTGCCATAGTTACGCAAGATTTCGTAGGATGCTTGATTTTGTTCTTTGGATATTTTGAGGCTTTGTTCTATGCCTTCTAAGATACGCCTTCCTCCTGGATGAAGGGCAAAATGTTTGATGTCTTCCATTTTTAGATTCATCTGTTTGAGGAGTTGCCCGATGAGTGGATTTACTCCTTTTTCTAAAAAATCAGGGACATAAGAGCTTAATCTCATCAAAAAACCTGTATCATTAATGTTCCATGCCATTTCTTTTTTGCCAGAAGGAAGCAAGCCACAAAAGAAGCTTTCTAATTTTAAAGATTTATATGCCTGTGAATTTGCTTCAAATAATACGGCACCTGCTCCATCTCCAAAAATAGCATTAGAAATAAGGTCATCATCTTCTGCAGATTTTTGCAAATGCAACGTGCAAAGTTCTACGCCTACCATGAGTACCTTGGCTTCGGGATTACTTTTACAAATAGCATCTGCTACTTTGAAGCCATTAAAAGAGGCATAACATCCCATAAAATTAATGGCAGTACGCTGTACAGAATAAGAAAGACCAAGCCTTTCTATCAACTCTATGTCTATACCAGGGGCATACATCCCCGTACAGCTTACAGTGATGAGGTGTGTAATGTCAGTTTTTGAAAAAGAATTAGAGTGATTTTGAGTAGCCTGAGTAATGCACTTTTCAGCAGCGATTTGAGCGTATTTAATCGCTTCTTGCTCATAGATTTTCATCCGTTCTGAGGTAGAGGGGAATACGGCATCTTCGTCTTTGTAAAAACTAGATATTCCTTGCAAAGAAAAATCATTTAAGACAGAGTAGCGATTTTCTATGGCGGTAGCTCGGTAAATCACTTTGAGTTTGCGAGTTTCTTGGCTATTGAGGTTTAAAATTTTCGCCATAAACTCGGCCATTTCTTTTTGAGGCATTTTGACAGGAGGCACTGCCAAACCAATGGCTATAATATGTGTGTTTAACATTATTTAAAATTGAAATATTTTAAAGCTATAATTCCATAAAGTACTAAAAAGTTTATCAAACTTTGTAAATTAGGGATTAGATTCAAGTCTTTCTGAGTAAAAGCCTACTTTCTCTAAGTCTTCCCAAAAACTAGGATACGATTTATTGACGACATTTGGATTTTCTATCACAATGCTTTGTCTGAGTGCCAAAGGAGCAAAAGCCATTGCCATTCGGTGATCGTGGTAAGTTTTGACAGAGAGTGTTTCTGTGGGTTGGGCAGTAGGTACGTTTGCCCATTCATCAAACCTCAAATCCCAAGTATTGTTATTTTCTCTGAGTTCTACCCCTATTTTTGCGAGTTCATTTTGTAGAGCTTGGATTCGGTCTGTTTCTTTGATTCTAAGGCTTTCTAGCCCCGCAGCTCTCAGTGGCACTTTAAGTGCAGCCGCTACTACGAAGATAGTCTGTGCCAAATCAGGGCAAGCTGTAAAGTCTATTTTTTGGGATATGGGTATAAAATGAGGTTCTTTGCTGAGTATGATACCCTCTTGAATAAATTTAGTTTTGACTCCAAAGCCTTTCATCAAAACCTGAATATGACTATCTCCTTGCTGTGAACTAGGCTTTAGCCCTAGAAGTGTAACTTCGGCTTTGGGAGCAAGTGCTACGATGCTATACCAATAACTAGCTGCCGACCAATCAGCTTCCACTGCAAAAGGTACGGCTTGATAAATTTGTGGCAAGATTTCGATTTTATTTTCTTTCCACTCATGCTCTATCCCAAAATGCTTCATTTGGCTTAAAGTCATATCAATATAAGGGCGTGAACCAATTTTGCCAGTCAATTCTAAGACTAAACCTTCGGGTAAAAGCGGAGCAATCATGAGCAAAGCCGAAATAAACTGACTACTTACATCTCCTCTGATTTTGATTTCTTTGCTAGTAGGCTTGAAATTATCTTGTGCCTGAATTACAAGAGGAGGGAAGCCCTCTTTTACGGCATAACTAATCTTAAAACCTAGCTCTTTGAGTGCATCTGCTAAGATACCAATAGGACGCTCACACATTCTATCTGTGCCTGTGAGATGCTTGTTTTGCTGAGTGATAGCTGCATAAGCAGTCAAAAAACGCATCGTAGTGCCTGCATCTAGCACATCCCAAGTATCTACTTCGGGGGAGCGAAGCAATCTCTGCATTGTCTGACTATCTCTCGCTTGTGAGATATTGGAAAGCTCTATCTCACCTCCGCTTTGGTATTTGGCAAGTGCCTGAATAATCAAAGCACGATTACACTCACTTTTAGAAAAAGGCAATGAAATATGTGATTGAATGGCATGGTCAGGAGCATTGATTTTTATAATTGTCATGGTTAGTTCTGTTATTAGTAATGTGTTTAAAATAAAGTACTCATCTAGTTTGAGTAAAATTCTCACTATTAAATTCCTAGATTGTAATAACCAATAACTTATCTCTTACTTAGGTTATTGAATGATTGGGAAATTTGATTAAGAAATAGAATTATCAATCTATTGTACTTAAAAATTTATATCTAAGAAAATTCATTTTCAAATAAAAGCTAAATTACTCAAAAGTCAAATATCAGACTTGTCTTTCCTTAAAATTAGCCTCAAAGTGTTAAAGTATTTTAAAAAATTTAGTTAATCGCCTATTGTTCTTTATTTTCGCAACGTGTAACACCATACTAAGGAGTAATAATGCGTAAGGAAGCAATCAGTGCGAAAGCACAAAAGAGTATCGGAAACGAAACTTATCATCTAAATTTTAAAAAACTCAACAACCTAGTTGGTTGGGGAGTCTTTGCAATAGCCACAGCTGTCTATCTGATGACTGTAGAGCGTACCGCCAGTTTTTGGGATTGTGGTGAGTTTATAGCTTGTGCCTATAAACTAGAAGTTCCACATCCCCCTGGCTCGCCTTTTTATCTTTTATTCAATAGGGTATTTTCCCTTTTGGCACATGATGTCTATCATGTTGCTTTTTGGATTAATGTATCTTCTGCCCTCTGTAGTTCATTTAGTATTTTATTTTTGTTTTGGAGTATCACCTTAATAGGTGCAAAGCTTTTCCCTGAGCAAAGCATCAAAAACTTAAATGACCGCCAGATACTTACCTTACTAGGAGCAGGAGTGATAGGTTCATTGGCTTATACTTTTTCGGATTCATTCTGGTTTTCGGCAGTAGAGGCAGAAGTATATGCCATGTCTTCATTTTTTACGGCACTGGTAATTTGGGCAATGCTCAAATGGGAACTCATAGAAGATCCAGCTGCGGAGAACCGTTGGCTGATTATGATTGCTTATACGATGGGCTTATCCATCGGAGTCCACTTACTCAACCTTGTAACCATTCCTGTATTAGGATTGATTTATTATTATAAAAAATACCGTGAGCCTGATTTTTGGGGAGTTATAGCAGCTCTCGCTGTTAGTAGTGTCATTGTAATGATTGTGCTAGAAGGCGTTATCCCAGGTTTACCTACTTTTGCAGGTAATTTTGAGATATTCTTTGTCAATACATTAAAGCTATCTTTTGGCTCTGGGATTATCTTTATCAGTGTTATCTTGATAGGAGGCTTATCTTATGGAGTATATTATTCTCATAAAAATGGAAAAGTAGTACTTAATACTGCTTTGCTTTCTCTTACTTTTATCTTGGTAGGGTATTCTTGTTATGCGATTGTATTGATTCGTGCCAACTATAACCCACCTATCAATGAAAATGACCCTAGTGACATCATCAAGTTTGTATCTTATCTAAAAAGAGAGCAATACGGAGATAGACCCTTACTTTATGGACCTTCTTTTAACTCTGATGTTCAACGTAATAGCGATGGTAGCCCTATACAAATCAGCAAGGGTAAGCTCTATCGTATGAATAAAGAAGAAGGTAAATATGAAATTTATGACGAACGCAAAGCATATCTTTATGAAGATAATATGCTCTTGCCTCGTATCTACAGCCGTCAAGATAATCACAAGGAATTATACCTTCAAAAAATATTTGGTGAAAAAACTCCACCAGAAGATTATGTACCCAATATGGGAGATAACCTTTCATTTATGTTTAGTCATCAGCTAGGGCATATGTATTGGCGATATTTCTTATGGAATTTTGCTGGGCGAGCAGGTGATTTTGAGGGTGCTGGGGCATTGACTCCTTTTGACTCTACGGCTGACTTACCCGAAGTAATTGCTAATAATCCTGGAAGAAATCAATATTATATGCTTCCTCTCTTATTGGGTATTTTAGGCTTGTTTTATACTTATCTTAAAAGTAAGCAGACATTCTTTATCACCACTTTACTCTTTTTCTTGACGGGTCTTGCCTTGGTGCTTTACCTCAACTCACCACCAGTAGAACCTCGTGAGCGTGATTATATTTATGTGGGTTCTTATTATGTATTTGCGATATGGATTGGAATAGGAGTGATGTATCTCACCGAAGTTCTAGCAGGATTCCTTAAAAATGGACGTACTGCTGCCATCGTAGCAACTGCTCTCATGATGGTAGTGCCTGTGATAATGGGTGTGCAAAACTGGGATGACCATGACCGCTCTAACCGCTATCACTCTGTTGATTCTGCTAAAAACCTTTTAAACTCTTGTGCACCAAATGCTATTCTGTTTACAGGAGGTGATAATGATACTTTCCCTCTTTGGTATGCCCAAGAAGTAGAAGGCTTCCGAACAGATGTCAGGGTATGTAATTTAAGTCTATTAGGCACAGACTGGTACATAGATCAGATGCAAAGACAAACCTATGAATCTGCTCCATTGCCTATTTCTTTGCCTAAGAAGCAATATTACCAAGGTACAAATGACCAAATCTTGTATCCTCCTTCGTGGCGTATTACTCCTAATCTATCTCCTAAAGAACTGGCTGCTTTAGATAAGCAAGGAATGGATTTGGTAGGATATATGAAACTTGTAGCAGAAGGAGATAGACGCATCAAAGCGATTGCTCCAGGAGCAGATGGTGAGGAATTGACTATCTTCCCAAGTAAAAAAATGGTGCTTAAAATCAATGTAGATGAAGTAAAGAAAATGGGTTTTGTGCCTAAAAATCAATTAGATTCTCTTAAAGACTTTATTGCTTGGGATATTCAACGCAATGATTTATACAAAAGTGATTTGATGATTTTGGATATGATAGCGACCAATCAATGGAAGCGTCCTATTTATTTTTCTACTACGCTTTCTAATTCAAGTTACCTTAATCTCAAAGAATTTATGCAGCGTGAAGGCTTGGCTTTCCGATTAATGCCTTTCAAAGTGGAAGGTGCTTCACAAGGTTTTGTGAATACCGATATTATGTATAAAAACTTAGTAGAGAATTTCTTTTGGAGAGATCTTGATAATCCAAGTACGTATTATGATGAAAATTATCAGCGTTTTACCATCAATCTACGCAATGCTTTCGCCAAACTGGCAGAAGAACTACTTAAAGAGGGTAAAAAAGACAAAGCTAAAAAGGCTATTCTATTCTGTTTAGAGAAGATGCCAGACAATGTCATTCCTTATGATGTCTATACGACTCAGTTCATTGATATTTTATTTGAACTAGGAGAAGATAAAAAGGCAATGGACATTGCTCAAAAAATGGCAGTAAGAGCAGACAGTATGCTTGAATACGTTCTTAGAAAAGACCGACCTGATGAGATAGAGATGTCCACTAATTTTGCGATTCTTAGTCAGGTATCTGCTGCCCTTGAGCGTGCTGGTAAAAAAGAAGAAGCCAATAAATACAAAGCTATCTTAGATAGACATTATAATAAAATAGCTCCCTGATTAGTCGCCTGTGGAGACACAGGCAACAGCGAAATGTTTTAAATAGAGAAAGAAAGCGATTTGAATATGTAATTCAAATCGCTTTTTTATTTACTACTGTGTACTTAAATTTACGATGGTAAGAGCTTTGTAAATTATAAAACTGTCCCTATAATTGGCAACCAAGTCATTACTAAAAATATTTTTTTTCAGTAAGATTGGGATTTTTAGAGAGTATTAAGTAAATTTAGAAAGAATTTTAAAGTTTAATTGCTTATGAATAACCAAACAGTTTTAGAACAGATAACAAAACTTCCCGAAGAAGCTAAAAATGAATTAGTTCTTTTTGTAGAGTTTTTGACTCATAAATACCAAACAAGTATTTCAAAAGAAGACGGTATAGAAAAAAGAGTATTTGGTATCTCAAAGGATATTTATAAGATGTCGGAAGATTTTGATGAAACACTTGAAGAGTTTAAAGAGACTATATGCCTGAATGAAATATTTAATAGATACACATACTTTTATTTGGTTTACAGCAGGCGATACTCAATTAAGTACAATTTCGAGTGAGATAATAGAGAGTACTCAAAATGACATTTTTTTAAGTATTGCCTCCGTATGGGAAATGGCTATTAAATCAAGTATTGGGAAGCTTGATATTAATAAGCCTTTTGAGCAAATATTTGAGGATGTTCAAAACAATAAAATGAAGTTACTCCCTATTCGTTTTAAGGATACGCTACTCATCAGCAAGTTACCTTTTCATCGTAAAGACCCTTTTGATAGAATTATAATTGCACAAGCTATCAGTTTATCAGTTCCGATCATAGGCAAAGATGAAATTTTTAAAAGCTATGGAATTGATTTGATTTGGTAAGATTTACTCAAAAAATGAACCTCACTAATGATGATTTAATGAAACTTGCTTTAACGAATTTTTGATCCCAATTGAAAATTTCATTTTTTCAACCTCATCCAATACATCTTCTTTGCCGTAAAGCCAATCCATGTATTCTCTTTTGAAGCAACAAGGTATTTCCAATCTTGGTCTGAGGGAAGTGTGAGAGAGCGTTCTTCATTCTTATAAAGGTTAATCAGTATTAATTTATCTTCTGAAATACCAAAAATCTCATCTTCATGAAAATTAAAAAAAGTCCAATCTTTTGCTTTTACAGACTGTTGAAAGTTACCGAAATTATCAAAAATCAGTAGCTCTTTTTTTTCATTGAGCACGTAGAGCGTGTTTTGATACTCTCTCATCTGTGTAATGGCATAATTTCTAAAATCTAATACCAAATCTAAAGGAGTATCTAAAATGATAAAATTAGCTTGTGGATTATATTTCTTGAGGCTAAAACGAGAGTTATCAAAAATCCATAGTGTGTTATCAGCTGATAAAGCAATGGACTGAGCAAAGCCTATCTCTTCTTGGGGAAGGCAATATTGGCTTTTTTCGGTTAGAAACCTATCTAAAAAAGTATAGCACTGTAACTCACGATAAAATAAAAATATTCTTAAGCCTGATTGTGCCTCTAAATAACTGACCTCTGAAACCTTAGAGGGTGCATAGACCAAATCTTTTTTGCCCAAAGTATCTAGGCGATAAACCACTCCTTCTGCATTGCTAAGGTAGATTTGCCCTCTTCGGTCTTGTGAAACCTGTGTATAACTAGGAATCTCAGCTTCACGGATAATCTCTAAGCTTTGGGCTTGAATGCTAAGACTTAAAATGCTTATTAAACAAATAAAAAGATAGCTTACAAATTGCCTATAAGGATACAGGCAAGGGCGAAGAGGAGACAAGCAATAACGAAGGTTTAAAGGCTCATAATTCATAACTTATATCTGGCTAAATGATTCATCTGTATTTTTATAACGCCTCAAATACAATATCAAGTACTACATCACTACCCTCATAATTGGTAGCATATTCTACTCTGAGTGAGTTTTCGGTCAGGCTTATGATATTCCATTGGTAATTCTCACCACCCTCTAACGCAATACTAACCTTAGTATTTAGTTCTTCCAACTGCCAAACTCCTTCTGATATTGTAGGGTCGCTAGATTCACAAAGTACATCTTCGTTACTTTCTTGATATACTCCACCCTTAAAAAAAGTAAAAATATTATCCTTCTTGCAGGTAGGGTAGCTTGCTGTGATGTCTGAGCCTGCTAGACTTACAGATTGAATTTGCCATGATTTGCCCGTGACAGATGCTAGTAAAGAGGATTTGGTAATAGATATGCTATAAGATTGGGCATTATTGAAGCCATTTTCGGTGATGATAATGCTACGTTTTACTCGTTCTGATTCCCAATTATTCAGATTATCTTTACTTACATTAAGATAATAAAGTGTATCTTCCAACCCAAAAAAAGATACACTGCCTTGGTCATTGGTGAGGATAGTAGCTCGGTATGGGTTTTGCTCTAGATTGTAGTCTTCTTCTGTCCGATAGAGTGTTACTTCTGCATCTTGTATTGGTATATCACCACTTGTAACTCTCACCCTCAAATCGCCATAAGATACCAATTCAACACACGCAAAAATAAGTATTCCAATACTAGTAAGCATAAAAATAAAATAAAAAAACCTTAAAAGGGGAGGAGCCATGTGTGAGTTTTATAGATTAAAAGAATAAGTTTAGTATTTTACTAACAGTCTGATAGTGAATTTTTTGAAAAACAAAATTCAGTTTTTTTTCTCAAAAGCTACTTTAAAAAACATACTAATTTTGAAAAAGTTAGATATATGTCTATTTAACCTACATTTCGGTAAAAAATCATATTAATCATCAAAATCAAAAGTATGTTTTTTAGATATAAATAAAATTTTGCTCTGCTTTTATCTAATTACTTTTTTTAGAACACTAATTAGGCATTATTGCGATTTTATGGGTAAAGAAAGGTGCAAGCCAAGAGGTTTGCACCAGTTATTCATCTCGTTCAAGCGTCTTCGCCTGAACGGTATTTATTAGTTTAAGTTATTGAATATCAAGTGCTTGTTTTTTGAAATTATTTTATTGACATAAATTATTACCGAAATATAAGATTTAATATGATTGATTAAATGTTACTACGGTTTTATTCGAAGAAGTGCAAGCCAAGGCATAAGGGAACTCATCACCCATTACACATATCTTTCCTTGAGTATTTTAAGATGGTGTCTTTCATGTCCTACTATGATAAAGCCTAAGCCTATTACTGAGATAGGAGAGCCATTGGCATTGCCTATTCTGATAAAATCTTCTGTTTTAAGACTTTTGAAAAAGAGTTGATTGGCATGACGAACAGCTAGATACTCTTCGGTGATGTCAGCAAGTGTACGCTCTGAGACATCTACTTCTTTGACAAATTCATCTTGATTAAAACCAGGGAGTAAAGTCTGATCCCCTCTAGCAATTCTCAAAGCACGATTAGCCATGATTCTCTCGGTATCTAGGCAATGCTGAATCACTTGCATGACAGTCCATTTATCTTCTGCATATCTAAAATGTGTCTTCTCAGGAGCAAGCTC
>JBBRUH010000125.1:0-12814 GCA_038248005.1 Cytophagales bacterium
GAAGTTGCTGACATGAATGCTCCCACTTCTGATGCCGATTGTGGCTGTAATGAAGTTACCGTTGATCCTGATGATATACATATACACGGATGTATAACAACAGTTAAAAAAGTAACATACGGTCCAGTAACCGTAACAACATGTATTGATATGACTATTCCTTCACCAATAGTTGCTGACATAGATGTAACTGCAACAATGTAAAGTAACGGTTTAAATATTATTATCAAATATATCTAAATTCCAAAATTTGTTTTTCAATCAAAAATCTAAATAATTCATATATGAAAATGCATATACTGTTATTCTTTATTATACTAATATATCAACCTTTATTTTCTCAAAATATACAAGGAAGAGTAACCTATCACAAAATATTAGACTTTTCAAGTGATAAAGAACTATCTAAAGATTCTTGTGTGTTGTATTTCAACTCCGAGCAATCTCTTTTTATAGAAAAGCCCGAGCTTGATAAACCAGTATCTGATGGTAAAGTGCTAGAAGTGCCAGAAGCAAGTTTCAAAATGGACTTTAGCTCTTTAGAAAAGAGTACTTCTTATTTTAAAAACATAGCACTAAAAAAGATTTATGACGAATGCTTTGATAAGAAATACCATTACTATGTAGAAGATACAATGCATGATTTTGGCTGGACGATTACTGCTGAAACTAAAAAAATAGGGGGTTATGACTGTATGAAAGCTATTAGTAATGATTTTAGGGGAAGAGTGTATGAGGCTTGGTTTACTTATTTGATACCCAATAGCACGGGTCCTTGGAAGTTAGGAGGATTGCCTGGCTTAATCTTAGAAGCTTCTGACCAAAAAGGGGAAGTAAATTTTATGTTTACTTCTTTGCAAATCCCGAATCAAGACAAAGTAAATTATGAAGTACCTAAAAACTTAGAATTTAAAAATTGGGAGGAACACGTAAAGACTCAAAAGAAAGCATTAAAGGATATGCTTAACTACTATAAATCTCTTGGGGCAACTGTATCAATAGATGCACTTAACTTTATTGAGTACATGGATTTTGGATTAGAAAATGGAGAAAAGTAAAAGAATTTATTTTTGACTATTAGGTAAGATTGTCGTTGAAATCATTTGTATTTACATTATTAATAGTAGGCTTGATAGGTCTTACTGCTCACAGCCAAACTCTTCAAGTATCAGGTGTTGTAAGAGATAGCCTTTCTAAACCCCTAGGTTTTGCAAGTGTCATTATTTACAAGGGTAGCCTTAGCCGTGTAGTAGGATTTGGTACTAGCAATGCCGATGGTTTTTATGAACTAAGTTTTAAAGTAGATACTAGCCATTACTTCCTGACTGTCAATATGCTAGGCTATGCCAAATCAACCCAAGAAATCAATATAAATCCAAATTCTCCTGCTAAAATAGTAAAAAACTTTACGCTTAAAGAACAAACCCTCGAACTCAATACTGTGGTTGTAAATTCGGGGCAAATGGTCAAGCAAAAAGGAGATACCACCACCTACAATGTAGATGCCATCAAAAACGACAGTGAACGCACTTTAGAAGATATGCTCAAAAAACTCCCAGGAGTAAGTGTGGCAGGAGATGGAGCAGTTTTGGTCAATGGCAAAGAAATCAAGAGTCTGTTGATAGAAGGAGAGGATATTTTTCAAGAAAATTATAAGGTAGGCACTCGCAATATCCCGATTGGGGTCATAGACCAAATCCAAGCTATAGACAACCACGAATCAAAATCACAGCTCAAAGGAATCAGCAATTCCAATGATATGGTGCTAAACATTACCCTCAAAAAAGATAGAAAAACCATCTTATTCGGAGATATTGAAGCTAAATATGGTTTAGAAGATAGACGACAAATCCACAGCAATCTATTTTCTATCCAACCCAAAAACAAACTTTATCTCATCGCAGAGCATAATAACATAGGAATCGCTCCCTTAGATTTGCTCACCAAATCTAATTCGAAAGTTGGTAATACCACAGTCAATAGCTCATTAAGTACCTTAATAGATATTCCTGCCAGCAATCTTAACAATACAGATTTGAGCAATGAGCGAGCCAATCTAAACCAAGCCAATTTTGTGTATCTAAGTGGAATTAGCACTCTTTCCAAAAAAATAAAACTGAACCATACCAATCTATTTATTAATGATAAAAACACCTTTTTACGCATCGCCCAAAGCGAATCTCAATTAGGTGAAGATAATTTTAGGACAGAAGAACGTCAAAATAGTATTTTTAAGCCCAATGTATTCAATTCTCGCCTAGCACTTGCCTATGACATCAGCCCAAAAGCTCGGCTAGACCTGAGCAGTGAGTGGAAAAGTGAATGGAAAGACTATGAAAATAACATAGAATTTCAGATAGAATTGCCTGATATTTCTCTGCCTTTTGACAATACACTAGAAAACATGAAATCTAGCAGTAATCAATGGCTCAATAACCTCAATTATACCCTCAGATTAGACACGAACCAAGCCCTTATTGCTGATTTTTATCATGTCTTTCAAGACAATCCTCAAGAGTATCAAGCAAATTCTACCCGTTTTGCTCCACTTTTTTCTTTAGACAATGAATTTAATATCTTAGAGCAAGATATCGGCTTTAAAAACCAGAGATTAGGAGGCAATGCGACTTATCTACTGAAAGGCAGAGAGGCAAAGTATAATTTCCAAATAGGCTCGGAGTATGCTGTCAATAATTTAGATTCAGATGTTGAGATTTCTTCTGAAAATGAGACAAATAGGATTGGAGAGGGTTTTAGAAATCAACTCAGATACATTACCTACAATCACTTTATGGAGGGTAGTTTTAGTAGAAAGATACTCAAAGATTTTAGATTTACGGCTTCTGTCAGGCTTCTTCATTTGGGCTTTGAAGTAGAAAGTAGTCTAAATGATACTCGCTCAAAAGCAAGTCAAGTTACTTTTTTAGAACCTACTCTCACACTGGTTATCCCTGTAGGAGAAGCCAATTTGATAGCCAATTATCAATTCAAAAGGAGTTTACCCACTATCAGAGAAGTAGCTCAGGGTACTATCTTTTATAATTACAGAAGTTTGCAACAAGGATCTGAGAGTTTGATTTTTCCTAAAAGCCATACTTTTGTGTTGTCCTATTTTTGGCTTGCTCCTAATTATAACCTTGCACTCAATACCAGCCTTGTCTATCTGTATGCACCCGAAAACTATGGTTTTGGAATGGAGATTGACCCCTTTTTTAGCAAAACAAGGCAAATCATAGTCAATGGAAATCAAAACTTGATTTACATGATGAATTTTGATAAATATTTATCTCCCATTAGTTCTGCCCTTAAATTAGGAGTAAATCTAACTTGGATTTCAATCAATAGCCAGCTAGGTACAGATATACCTACAGAGAATACATATTTTGTTCAGGAGTATGCTCTTACTTATCGCAGTTTGTTTAATGGTTTTTTTAATGCAGAAGCTAAAATAGAATATACCTTGAATAGAAATCAAAATGAAAATGGCTCAGAAACTTTCTCTAATCAAAGTCTATTCAATCAAATCAGCACAAAATTAATTTTTCAACCCAAATCAAAGAAATGCCAACTCATCCTGAATGCTGAGCGAATGACGCTTGATAATGAGGGAGAAAAAGTTTTTGATTATTACTTTATAGACGGAGAGTTTTTGTATCATTTGATAGATAAAAAACTAGAAATAGGGCTGATGATGAGAAATTTGCTCAATAATAATGAGTTTTCTAGGGTCAGATTTGATAATTTTTTTGTTTCACAGCAAAGTCAAAATATTATCCCAAGATTGTTTTTGCTTTCCCTTAAATTCTCTTTTTAGAAAATATTTTTTATGTTCTTAGTTTATGGCTAATCTCTATTTCATGCTTGTTTTTTAACCTAATTCACTAAATATTTGCTTGCATTTCGCTTAATATTCTTTCCTCTAGTTCTTGTCTTCACCAAGCAACATTGATATAAGCGAGTCTAGGATTGAATTTGCATCCTTGTGGGCAATAAATTCTTTCGTTTGTTTTAGTAAGTGAGTACCATAATAGCCATCTTTGCTGACATATTCTTCATCAAAATAATAACTCACACATTTAATTAATCGATATTTTTGCTCAATTACATCAAATATGATGATGGGCTGGAAATCTTGATAGCTTGAATCTGTAATAAGTAAAAATAGAGGGTAATCTAATAGGTCTAGACCTCTGAGATTGAACATAATATTGGCATTAAAAAATTCGTATTTGAAGCTAAGTACCTGAATATTTTTTGCCAATAATAATGATTGCATAGCTATCAATTTATCTTCCATCACATCAATAAGCACATTATCTTCTGAAAAAGTACTGTAAACTTGCCATTGATTAGTACACAGATTTAAGAATTCTAGTGCTGATTTTCCTATTTTGAGTTTATAATCAAACATAGAATAATCAGGAGCAAAATAGCCTGGATAGAAATAATGAAAGCCAAGTATTTTGCAATAATGTATCTTATTGTAAATCAAGTATTTACCTAGACTATACTTCTTGTAGTGAGGATCATAGAAACTCACAATTCCAGCAACACTTTTATCTCCTAAATCAAAAAAGCCTACTGCTATTAATTTATCTTCCTCATAAATACATACTTCATGGGTATCATAGATGCTCTTATTTTCATCTTCATTTCTCATCAATAGCGACTCCAAAGAATCCGAAGTATCAAAGGTGATGCCTGCCTTGTATTTGCTATACAGCTTTTCTTTAGCATCTGTAATACTCGCTTTGTTTATTTCAACTCTAAATGAAGCATTTAATTTTTGTAACTTTTTAAACTCCTTCTCAGGTTCATACTTGCCCAACTCCAATCTCAACCAAATAGAACTATAAAATGTACGGTTAAAATTCAGGAAATTACAAGTAAATATCTCTTGCCCCATCCTATACCAACCCTTCTCTAGGTAAGCATCAAGTTCTGATTTTTGTAATATTGCAGGGCTATCAATTTTGCTAAACATAGATTTCTAAGTAGTTGATAAAGTATGCAAATATCTTCTTAAATTAGAAAATTTCCAAAAGTATAACATATAACATATAGCATATAGCATATAGCATATAACATATAACATATAACATATAGCATATAATATATAGCATATAGCAGTAGCAGTAGCAGTTTCATATTGCAATTGAAATATGATACTGCTATTTGACTCAATATCCAGCAGCTTGTCCATCTTTGCGAGATTCGGATGCTCCATAATAGACTTTTTTCTCTGCATCATACTTAATCGCTTGATAGCCTCCATAACCACCTACACCAAAACCTACTTTATGCCCTATCATCATCAGTTGACGGATAACTTCATAATCAAAACCTGATTCTAGTGAAATCTCCCCTGAGCCTTCTTGGTCTTCACCTGTGGGAGAAGTAGAGCCAGCATGGTCTATGCGAGGGGCATCTCCTGCTTCTTGGATATTCATCCCGAAATCAATCATGTTTAAAATAATCTGCACATGACCCAATGGCTGAAAATCACCACCCATTACGCCATAACTCATAAAGGGTTTGCCATCTTTGGTAATAAAAGCAGGGATAATTGTATGAAAAGGGCGTTTACCAGGTTCAAAAGTATTGGCTTGCCCTTCTTTAAGTGAGAATAACTCACCTCTATCTTGTAGCATAAATCCTAACTGTGGAGGTACCATACCCGAACCCATTCCTCTATAATTACTTTGAATAAGCGAAATCATATTTCCCTCTTTATCTGCTACAGTCAAATAGATAGTTTCTTGTGCTCCTATTTTACCTGCTCCATACGTTCCTGCTCGGTCATCTCTGATAAGCTTGCGTCTTTCGGCTGCATATTCTTTGCTGAGTAATTGCTCAATAGGTACTTTCACAAAATCCATATCAGCATAGTATTTAGCTCTATCTTCATAGGCCAGTTTTTTGGCTTCCGTAAAATAATGAATGTGTTCTTTGCTCCCAAAACCAAAACTTGCCATATCATAGGCTTCCAAAATATTAAGCATCTGCAAAGCTGCCATTCCCTGTCCATTAGGAGGTAATTCCCATACATCATATCCTCTGTAATTCGTAGAAACAGGTTCTACCCATTCAGATTTGTGCGTAGCCAAATCTTCCATACTCAAAAAACCACCTTGTTCCTTGATAAAATCTGTGATGGTTTTGGCTACATCTCCTTTATAATAGGCATCTCTGCCTCCTTTAATAAGTTTGCGATAAGTATTGGCTAGGTATGGATTTTTGAAAATATCTCCTTTTTCGGGTGCTTTTCCATTGATACTGTAGGTTTCTTTTACATTCGGAAATCTAGCTCCCAAAGAATTTACTGATCTTCCCAAATAATACGCAATCAGTTCAGTTACTGGAAAACCATTCTCTGCATAGTCGATGGCAGGTTGTAAAATTTCAGCCATTTTGAGCTTTCCAAAGCGTCCGTGCAATGAATACCAACCATCTACACAGCCTGGTACACTCACAGGAAGTGGTCCATAAGAAGGGATTTTATCCATTCCTTGTTCTTTAAAATACTCAAGTGTAAGTGATTTGGGAGAGCGTCCGCTGGCATTGAGTCCGTAGAGTTTTTGGGTCTTGGCATCCCATACGATGGCGAACAAATCACCCCCTATTCCAGAACCTGTGGGTTCCATCAGGCCAAGCGTAGCATTGGCTGCAATGGCTGCATCTATGGCACTTCCTCCTTTTTTCAGAATCTCTAAGCCTACTTGAGTCGCCAAAGGATGACTCGTGGCTACCATGCCATTCTGTGCGATGACTTCGGAGCGAGTCGCAAAGGTCTTGCCCGTAATGCGGTCTTGGGCATTGACTAGATGAAATATGAAAAAGCTTATTGCAAAAAGGGAGAGGGATATGTATTTCATAAATTGGGGTATTAAATAGTATAATTACACCCAAAGTAAATAAAAATAAATAGGAAAGGTTTTTAGCAATAGAATATTTAGCTGTTTTTTAACTTTACTCTTTTGAAGTTTAGAGAAATTAAAGAATACAGACGTTTCAAACTTATTTTTAAGTCAAATCAATCAAATATCTACTTGCTTATCACTTATATTTGATAAAGAGTTTATTTTTGGGTAAAAATCAATCTAAAGCAAATGAGTAAGAAATTATTTCACATTGGGCGAGCACCTGACAATGATATTATCTTAGATGACCTAAGCATTTCCAAAAAACACATCCAACTCAGTGAAGAAGAGGGTGTGATTTATGTGCGTGATGTAGGCTCTAGCAATGGCACTTTTATCAATAAAAAACGCCTTCCCTTGTATGAAAAAACAGCCCTAAAGGAAAAAGATATACTGAAACTTGGTGATTTAGTGCTTCCTTGGGAAAAATGCTTTGTAGAAGAAAGTACTTCTACTGAAAGTGAAGTTGAAGAAAACGAAGAAGAGATTCCCCTACCACAAGAGCAAGAAGAAAAGGCAGAAGCTGTCCCTTATGAAGATTCTTCAAAATTCATTCCTACCCCTATTCCTGACCCTCCTAAGCAAGAAACTACTCAAGAACAAGACACACCCAAAAAATCGCTTAAGGATTCTATCATTCAGCATAAAAGAAAAGTGAGTTTGATAGAGAAGTATGGTATTTATGCTCTACTCATTGTTACTTTTTTAAGTTTAATGCTATGGTATTTTACGCAAGTTACTAGACCTTAATGAGTTATGAGTGAGAAGTGATAAGTGAGGAGGAAAGAAAATAATCATGAAAACACTTAGTTTTTAGTGCAACTTATGAGATAGAAGAATGTCTTTGGAGTAATTAATTCATATAACTAAATCTAAATAACCATGAAAAATTTTCTCCGATTCACATTCTTATTAAGTATCTCCTTATGGATGTACTGTGCTACTGAGGCTCAAGTCAAAGAAACTCGTAACTTATCTTCTTTTAATAAAATATGTGCCAATGGTGCGATGGAACTCATCTTAAAGCAAGGCAATAAAGAAAGTATCAATATAGAGGCAAGTAATATTGATTTGTCTAATATAGAAACTGAGGTAAAAGGCAATACACTTTGTGTGGGGCTAAAAAAAGGCAATTATCGAAACCTCAAGCTCAAAATGATTCTTACTTATCGCCAAATAGATGAGATTGATATCAATGGATCAATAGAGTTAAGCAATGAACAGATACTCAAAACATCTAAACTTGTCTTTAACCTATCAGGAAGTGGCACGGTGGACTTAAAAATAGACGTAGAAGAATTAAAAGTAAAATCTGCTGGTGCAGGAGAAATCAAATTAGATGGTTCGGCTACTCATCAGCATTTTACACTCAGCGGAGCAAGTAATATAGAGGCATTCAAGCTTATAGGGCAAGATACTGACATCACCATCAATGGAGCAGGCAATGTCAATGCCTATGCTAAAAATAAAATCACTGCCACCATCAACGGAATAGGAAATATCCAATACAAAGGAAATCCTTCTCAAACTAATTTCAAGAAAAATGGAATGGGAAATATCTCTTCTAAACAGTAAATTTTAAGAAGTGAGGAGTGAGAATTGGGAAGCGAGAGGATAGAAGTGAGGAGCGTGAAGCGAGAGGTAGGAAGTAGGAAGTGAGATGTTAGAATATAAAACAGGAGATTGATAACTCAATCTCCTGTTTTTTTTAAAGCTGCACAACATAACAGATTACGACAAAAAATGAAGCTGAAATATGAAACTGTTACATGTCTAAGGATTCCCCGTTGGCTTATCTATCTGTATTGCAGGCACTTTCAGTTGATAAATGAGGTCATTAAGTTTGGGTAAATCTTGCCCAACTATTTCATTGAACTTGTTTAACTCTGCATCTATTTTTGAAGTAATGTCTTTCTGAACATCATACATCTGAGAAGTAGGTTTATTATAACCGTAACCAGTCATTGTACCCAAAGCACTCAAACGATTATTAAGTCTTACAGGATAATTGAGTGGATCTTGTCCACTTCTGTTTTTGACTTGATAAAGTGTTTCTTCTACTTTCGTGAGTTTTTTATTGATTTCTTTAGAAAGCTCTAAGACTGATTTGTACTCGTCTTCCCCTTCTAAACGGTCAGTATAGGCTTTCATCAGTCCACGAATCTCTCTGATTTTTTTGATGCTTTCGTGTGTTTCGGTCAGTTTGTCTCTGATAGACATCAGTAAATCAAAACGAGCTTGTAAATCACTCTGACTTGCTGAGAGACGAGGGTCTTTCACGATTTCAAAAGTCTCCATTTGAGTATCATCTCCTACGGTCAGTTTAGCTTGGTAAGTGCCAGGCAAAGCTTCTGCCCCTTGCGTGCCTCCAAACCATAGAATCAACCCATCAAAAGTAGCCGCTTCTGGATAACGCATATTCCAAGCAAAGAGATTTGCTCCCTTTTTAGCTTCTAATTCACCTACTTTACCTTCTTTTTTCTCTTCTGGAGTAAGTTTGGTGCTGTATTTCTTGATGAGCTTGCCTTGTGGGTCTAATATCTCTAAACTGACTACATTGCTTGTATCAGGTTTTTGAGCTAAATAATAATGAATTCCTACGCCTGAAATCGGATTTTTACCTGCAAACTTACTATCTCTACGCTGTCCACCCATATTATTATACGTTGGCTCAGGTTTGAAAAGCTGATACTTTGCTGACTTAATGCTTGGCTCAAGCTGATGCAAAAGACTAATATTATCTAAAATCCAGTAGCCTCTGCCTTGAGTAGCTGCGATAAGGTCATTTTCTTTGATAGCTAAATCTGTAATAGGCACTTGTGGTATATTTAGCTGAAGCGATTGCCAGTTAGCACCATCATCAAAAGAAACATACATTCCTAGCTCAGTCCCTGCATACAAAATACCTTGCTTGTCTGGGTCTGCACGAAGCACTCGAGTAAAATGATCATTGGCGATTCCGTTGGTAATTTTTGTCCAAGTCTTGCCGTAGTCTGTAGTTTTGTAAAGGTAAGGTGTAAAATCATCTGATTTGTAGCGAGTTCCTGCCACATAGCAGCCTCCTTTGATAAAAGGATGTGGCTCTATGCTATTAATCATCATCCACTCAGGCATTCCTTTAGGAGTTACATTTGTCCAGTTTTTACCTTCATCACGGGTAATATACACAAGTCCATCATCCGAACCTGTCCAGATTACGCCTTTTTCGTTGGGAGCTTCTGCCACAGCAAAGATAGTCCCGTAATATTCTACACTTGTATTGTCCTTGGTGAGAGGACCACCAGAGGCTTCCATTCGAGTAGTATCATTGCGTGTGAGGTCGGGGCTGATGGCTTCCCAAGACTGCCCTTCATTGGTGGTTTTGAAAAGTACATTGGCGGCACAGTACAAGATGTTGGGGTCATGAGGAGAAAACAAAATAGGAAAATTCCACTGAAAACGATACCTCACATCTTTAGCAGCCCAACCCATGTGATTGTCTGGATAGACATCTACTGCACGGATTTCACTTGTTTTGTGGTTAAATCTTGTCAAAAATCCACCATAAGAGCCACCATAAACTATATCTGGATTATTGGGATTTGCTACGATATGTCCACTTTCTCCACCAGCAGTTTCTTGCCAATCTCGCTCGGTGATTTGGCTATCATCAGAACGACTTGCGATTCTAAGGGCTGAGTTATCTTGCTGTCCACTGTAGATTCGGTAAGGAAAGTGATTATCAGTAGTTATTCTGTAAAGCTGTGAGGTAGGTTGGTTTTCATAAGTACTCCAGCTTTCACCTCCATTGAGTGAGACTTGAGCTCCTCCATCATCTGCGATAATCATGTGGTTAGGATTCTCAGGAGAAATCCACAAATCGTGGTGATCGCTGTGAGGTGTAGAGATAGTTTCGTAGGTTTTTCCACCATCTTTGGAGCGGTGAAACTGCACATTGAGCACATACACAAGGTCTTCATTTTTAGTATCAGCATAGATGCGGGTATAGTACCAAGCTCTTTGGCGTAGGTTGCGATTATCCGTCAGTTTACGCCAAGTTTTTCCACCATTGTCTGAGCGAAAGACTCCACCATCATTGGCTTCTATGATTGCCCAGACGAGTTCGTGATTTACAGGTGAAACTGTAACGCCAATAATTCCTAATATTCCCTTAGGCAAGCCTTCACTCTCTTTGGTTAGTTCTGTCCAGTTATCGCCTCCATCTGTACTTTTCCAAAGGGCAGAGCCTTCACCTCCACTTTCAAGGGTGTAAGGTGTGCGGCGTACTCGCCAAGTACTTGCAAACAAAATTCGTGGATTGACAGGGTCAATGATTAAATCCATTGCTCCTGCATTGTCATTGGCAAACAAGCTTTTTTCCCAAGTCTTGCCTCCATCCTTAGAGCGAAAAACACCTCTCTCTTGGTTAGGTCCAAATAAATGTCCCAAAGCGGCTGCATATACTAAGTCAGGATTATTTGGATGAATTCTGATACGTGTGATGTGTCTTGAATCTTTTAGTCCAATCTGCTCCCAAGTTTTGCCAGCATCTACAGACTTCCACATCCCTAATCCGTGTGAAACATTGCCTCTGACGGTTTTTTCGCCTCCACCTACATAGATTACATTAGGGTCTGACTCGCTCACAGCTACTGCTCCTATAGAGCCTCCAAAGTAGCCATCAGAGATATTTTCCCAG
The DNA here is from genome assembly GCA_038248005.1 of Cytophagales bacterium. Taxonomy (GTDB): domain Bacteria; phylum Bacteroidota; class Bacteroidia; order Cytophagales; family Microscillaceae; genus JAABSX01. Next base: position 11,599 of record JBBRUH010000125.1, read on the forward strand.
CTTGCACCTGCATCGGTAGTACGCCAGACTCCTCCGCCTGCTGCTCCAAAATAGTATAAATTGGGTTGTCCTGGCACACCCGTAACGGCAGCAGAACGTCCTCCTCTAAAAGGGCCTATGTTACGCCATTCCAAAGAGTTGAAGTAAGTTGTGTCATAGGCGAATGTGGGGGAAGTGCTTTTATTTTTTTGTGCAAATCCGAGTTCTCCTATTCCTAATAGCATAAGCATTAAGCTTATTTTTAAGAGAAAAGAATTTTGATAAATCTTTTTCATTGTTTTATTTTTTGGTGTAAAAATGTGATTTTTGTGAGTAAAGCATCAAAATAAAGTAGTTACTTAATCTAAGTAAGTTACTTATTATGAACACTTTAAGAACTTGTGATTCATAATTTGTATCTCATATCTTATGTATGATTCCACTAAAATATAAAATTTATAGAAGTTTTTGTCTTTTTTAATGTTTGAGGCTTATTTTTTCTATTGATAAATTGAGGGCATGGATGTGATTGAATAATTTGAGGATTTTGCTTTTATTGATTAATTTAGTGTTGCAAAGACTTTCAGAAATTTCTGTTCTATTGTTGATGTTTAGAAATGACTGAATCAAAAATATATTCCAAAATGAAGACATGGTAGCTGTTTCTAAATACTAGCGACGGAGTAGTTGATGATTATTTTCTTAAATTAGATAAAAAACTAATCTAAAGAAGTTTACGTTTTTATAAAAATGACTAGATAAACTATAAAAAGAATAAATCATGAATAATCATAATACTCCACCTGTACCTTTAGAAGTAGCTTTGTTTTTTGTGCAAAAATTACCTGTTTCTTACCAAAAAGCTATTTTTGAGTGGCTTTCTACGAATGAAAAATTACAAGCAGCAGAAAATGATGAGGCAGACAAACGTATTCCTTTAAAGTTTGGAGCGGGAAAACATTTAATAACTTTTGTAGCAGATGATTTTAATGATCCTCTAGAAGATTTTGAAGAGTATTCAACAACTTCAACTAAAACATAGTAAATTATAGTAATAAATAGTATTTTATGCTTATATTTGTGTTATGAAATTATCTGATTATGCAAAAAAGATAGGAGTAACTTATAGAACGGCTTTAGTTGAAGTGAGCGAAACTGGAAACACAATAACACTTGAAGATGAGAGCGGAAATAAGTTTTTCATCGATAAATCTACAAAGAAAATTTCGATGAAAGA